>CAJTZH010000008.1:42656-61476 GCA_910584325.1 uncultured Lachnospiraceae bacterium
GGATAAAGCGAACTGGATTGCTAACCAATGGAGCACATATTATAGCAGTCAGAACTCTTATCAGATTTAACAGCGCAGTTTTTTCATCATCAGATAATCCTGATAAATCTATGGTATTTTTTAGTTCTTGTCCGAGTAAATAATCTGTACTCACTTCAAACGTTCTGGAAATATTGATTAAAACATCGTATGAAGGCATGCGTAGTCCCGTCTCATATGCACTGATTACAGATTTTGTTAAACCCAGTTTTTGTGCTAATTGTGCCTGAGTAAAATTTCTCTTCAGCCGCAGTGCTTTTAATGTATTTCCGAAGTCAACCATTTCAAAACCTCCATGCTAAATAGTACCATATATATTGTATTCGAATGGTGTATAAAATATTTAATTAGTTGACTAATATTGGTTTTGTAATTATAATTAAATTATTAAAATTTTGACGGAGGGAACGCATATGAGAAAAATACAGAAACGAATAGTTACAATTATGATGGTCTTATTGACGCTGGTTGTCAATATACCGATTAGTACGGAGAAGGTAGAAGCGGCAACGTATACAGGTATAAAATTAAATGTGCCATATTATCCTCAAAAGGTATCGGGAGATTGTGGCATTTCGTCTATATCTATGATAGAGGCTTATACCTTAGGATTTGGAGAAAGTCAATATGATGCGGTTTATGCAGGAGTCTTAGAAGCTAACGGCGGTGGTATGTCAATATCCGCAGCTACTTCTGGAAAATATCAGGAAATTGGCTATGATTTATCAGCAATTTATAATTCATTGGTAAACAATAAGCCTGTTTTGATATATAGAACAAGCAGTGATGGTTCAAAAAATCACTGGTCAGTAATTATTGGCTATAATGGATCATCAACAAGTTTGTCAAAGAGTGGATTTATTGTACTTAATACAAATCATGGCGGAAGGTCAGAGGTCAACTTGGAAACATGGTTGTCTGGTGCAACATGGAGACATTGTGAAGTCAGAACAACAGGATGTATTTCATCGATTACAGAGAATGTAACTGGATTTACACTGGAACACATGTATTATCCGGCATCAAAACCTCAGGGAAGTTCATATGGCGTATCAGGGTTACTTATATCAGGTGGTACAATTACTAGTGTCGAACTTGGAGTAAAGAATAGTTCTGGAAGGATTCTATTTAGTGCCACAGCTACGCCAAATAGAAAATACTACACTCTATTTGAGTTGGATCCTCAGATGACATTTAGTAAGCTGTCTGCGGGTAATTATGTATATTACCTTAACGCCACAGATTCTTTTGGGAAAACCATAAATTGGAGTAGGAATATTACAGTTGGTAGTAGTTGGAATGTGCAGATGGATAATGTTTGTATTCCATACACTAGTTCTATAGTCCAGAACTCGAATAAATTTAGCAACATTAGAGTAGAGTATGTTACAGATACAACTGCGAAGATATGCACAGAGTTTACACAGGGTACTTATCCGGATTGTGGTTTTTACCTTGGAACATCGCCAAGTCTGTCAAACATGAAAAAAGTAAGTGAAGGACCAACAGTAACAAATGCGAAATACAATAGTTATCGACTTGGTGAAATATACACCGATACCAATAGTTATAAGTGGTGGAATCCGCTAACCCCAGGAACGAAATATTATTATGCATTTTATATAACTTCGGGTGGTACTACCTATGTTAGTGCAATTAATTCATTTACAACGACAGCTCATTAAAGGGGATTGGTTTTCGAGCAATACGTTGGTAGCAACAGTAAGCAGTAGTGACGTCGTAACAACGGTAGAAGCAGGAACGGCAACTTATGACAGTGACTAATAGAGCAACGGGTTATACAGCAACATGTAAGGTAACAGTAAATAGGGCAGGTTTGCCTTCAAATAGACTTGCCTTGCTTGAGGGCTTGAATTGGGAGAAAAATGGGATAATGATGTACTTGACTATAGTCAAACCCCCGAATATGATATGGGTGGTACGCCTGAATATTCGGATGAAGGACAGGAGAAGCAGGTTTTGTGGAAAGCGATGAGTTTGCACAGCGTGGATTTACCAATGAAGAATGTATACATTGTAAACGGATTTGCCGGTTCCGCAGAGTTTAACGGAATTTGCAATACATATGGAATTGATGCCGGAATAGTGGATACAGACAGAAAACGAGACAGAAATCCGCAGCTGACACAATTTGTGTCAAGATGTTATACACAGGCGCTTGGCAGACAATATGAAGTAAACGGACTGGAAGACTGGTGTGATGCAATTATCAGCGGAAGGAATACGCCAAAGCAGGCAGCGCAGATGTTTATATTCTCGGATGAATTTCTTCAGAAGGATTTAAGCAGTGAAGAGTATGTAAAGGTTCTTTATCGAACATTTATGGGACGCGAAGCGGATGTGGTAGGACTTAACGGATGGATTGAAGTACTTGAATCCGGCAGGGAAGACCGGATGAAGGTACTGGAAGGGTTCTCTAATTCTGTGGAGTTTGCCGGAATTTTGGAGTCGTTCGGATTGTCGGCAGGAGCAGATAACGGCAATCATGGAAGCTATTATTCTGATTACATTAGAGCTTTGATGGAATGTAAATACTACGGTAAACTGGAATCTTATATGGCGGAAGTTGCCGGTGCTGCAAAAGAAGAAGCGCAGAAGTGTTATGACAGCACAGTTGAATATTATGCGTATCAGCTGATGTCATATACAGATGTAAACTTCAATTATCTTTCAGAAAAAAATTAAGAATGTTGTTTTTGGAATTTTTAATTGACATTCAGCCCCATATGTACTATAATACCTGTAGGCAGGAGGTTCTGTTTACAGGTATTTTATTTTAATGATATCTGTAGTTCAAGATTCTAATTATCTTAATGATAGAAAACTTTTTCTATCGTATCTGGAAGTCCTTGCTTAGATCAATCATCAATTGAGCAGGGAAGAAGAAAGTGTGTAAGTATGGTTTTGTTTTATCCCTGCGGAAAGGGGAAGAATGGGAGAACCAAACGCAGCACTGAACGTCTATATGTCCAAGAAGGAACAAATACGTGATATTTTTGAATATTATATAGGAGAGAGAATACCTCTTGATTATAAAATTAGTACGGAAGACGGATTTTATGCATTACATAATGGGAATAAACTGACATTTCGGGAACGGGATAACTTAAAAATCGTACAATCGAAGGCAGGAGGCGGATTTCTGCTCGGCATAGAAAACCAGATGACGGTAAACCTGACGTTTCCACAAAGACTTCTGGAAATGGACAGTCTGGAGTACCGAAGACAGGTGGAGGAGATTACGGAAGAAAACAGACGGAACAAAATTAGATACGACACAGAGGATGATTTTCAATATCGGTTTCGAAAAATGGACAAGTTAAAGCCGGTCTGTAATCTGAAGTTATATTGGGGAAAAGAGGCAGGATATATGCCGGTATCGCTTGGAGATATGATGGATATGGAAGTGATGCCGGGGCAGATAAAGAAGTTATTTAACGATTATAAGGTACATATCGTTCGTATGCGTGCAATAGTAGATGAAGATTTAGAGAAAATGCAATCAGATTTAAAATATGTTGTGGGAGTACTTAAGAGAACGGAGAAAGGCAAGAATTACCAGCAGTTTATGCTGCAACATGCGGATTATTTTGAGAGGATGCCTGTGGACGCGTATGAAGTAATAAGAGTATGCGCTAATATCAGAGAGTTTGATAATCAATTTATTTTGCAGGAAAAAAACGGAGAGGAGAGAGTGGATATGTGCAGAGCAATATATGAAATTAAGAGAGACGCAAAACGGGAAGGAAAACGAGAGGGCAGACAGGAAGCAATTCTGGAATTGCTGGAGGATTGCGGGGAGATTCCAGAGGATACAAAAGAACGAATTCTCAAAGAAAAAAATACAAAAAGGCTGGGTGTTTGGTTGAAACTTGCTGCGAAATCGGAATCCATAGAGGAATTTCGTATAGCAATGTAATGTCAGAAGTCTTTTATTTTATTTCTGTTTCGGGTCATGATTTAATTTATCAGTGGAAGATTGTGTTTCATCGTCATTTTGTCCGGATGGTTTATTGAACACTTGAAACAGATACAGATAGGCATACAGGATTACCGGAAGGAAGATTGTTCCAAAGATGGAAGCCTGCAGCATTGAATGAGCGAAATCGCTTCCAATTATGGCGCAGACTAACGTGGTAATGTACAAACTAATTAATAAAAATATGACAATGAGTGCTCCTGCCCGTTTCATAGTTGTTCTCCTGTTATATACGTTCAAAATTTATATCAGTATAACATTATCGGACTTGGTTTACAAATGTTTTTTATAATGGTAGAATTTACTTATAGTTATGACTTATATTCAATGGGAGGTACATTTATGGCGACACCACATAATGAGGCTTTGGAAGGACAGATTGCAAAAACGGTTTTGATGCCTGGCGACCCGCTTCGGGCAAAGTTTATTGCAGAGAATTTTTTGGACGATGTAACCTGTTTTAATTCGGTAAGAAATATGCTGGGCTTTACCGGAACTTATAAAGGAAAAAAGATTTCTGTGATGGGAAGCGGAATGGGCATGCCGTCTATCGGTATTTATTCCTATGAATTATTTTCCATGTACGGGGTGGATACAATTATAAGAATCGGTTCGGCGGGGGGAATCAGCGATAACATAAAAGTGCGTGATATCGTGATTGGCATGGGTTCATCCACGAACTCCAATTATGCGGCGCAGTATAAGCTGCCGGGAACGTTTGCTCCTCTTGCTGATTTTTCGCTTGTGCGGCGTGCCGTGGAGACGGCGGAGAAAGCAAATATCCATGTAGTAGTCGGCAATGTTCTTTCTTCCGACACATTTTATACAGATAGTGTCTCTGATAATGATTTATGGAAGAAAATGAATGTTCTCTGTGTAGAGATGGAATCCGCGGCGCTTTACATGAACGCTGCAAGACTGGGCAAGAGAGCGCTTGGAATATTCACGATTTCCGACCATCTGTATACACGAGAATCTTTATCAGCGAAAGAACGGCAGGACAGTTTTACGGACATGATGAAAATTGCTCTGGAAATGAGTAACTGATAGATAAAACAAAAAACAAAGCAAACGGAATGCAGGAGGGCATTTTCCGTTTGCCTTGTATCATTACTCCATATACTCTAACGGGTTGGCAGGAGAACCTTCTTTCGTCAGTTCAAAATATACGCCGCTTCCTTCCGTGGTGTAATAGATGGTAGGATTTGCAACTGTTCCTATCACGGAGCCTGCAAGTACGACTTCACCTTCTGATACGGCTATGTTATCAAGCTGACCGTAAGTAGCCTTATAACCATTTCCCATATCAATTGTAACAACGTTTCCCAATTCTTCGTTTATGGTAATCTTGTCCACAGTACCTGATGCGGAAGCGGTAACGGATGTTCCGACTTCGCCTCCGATATAAAGTCCCGGATTACATTTGTATACACCGAGGGTCGGGAACCAGATAGTGCTGTCCATGCTGTAAGAGAGGATAATATCTCCGGCAACCGGCATGGAAAGCGTGTCCGCTTCACTGAAAGAATACCCTGTTCCGACAGAAGTGTCTGCGCCTACCGGAACGTCAGAGACTTGCGGAGCTTCTGTTGGCTCTTCCGGTGAACCGTTATCTTCTTCGTTTAACTCCTCGTCAGCAGGGGTATCATTATTTGCTGTGAGAGAGGGAAATTCCGAATCCCTTGTAGGATGCATGGTATTGGTATTGGAACTTGGGGTATCGGTATTTCCAACTGTGGCATTATTGCTGTTGTCGGCAGTCAGATTGCCGCCTTCTGTTTCGTTTAAGTTTACAAAATTGTTATTAGGAGTATCGGTATCATTTCCCTTTTTTATTGCTGAAGCCACTGCAATCGCAAGTGTGATTACGAGGGCGCACGTTACAAGAAGGGATAATGCAGCTTCTGTACGTTTTGTTTTAGAATTATTTCTCATTATCATCACCTCTTTTGATATCATTACCTCAAAGGTGATTATTTATTCTCATTCTCTGTAATTTTTAATTTCCACATTTTCGTAAAAATAAGCTAAAATTTCATTACACGTTTTCTCTTGCTTCGCGAGTCGCAGCGCGTAGGAAAGACTGATTCCATAACCGTGTCCCACGCCTTTTGTAATAATTTTTAAATCATCATCCTGAAAAGTAATTGTGAAGGACGGTGAATTTAAAGAAAATAAATTCATAAAATCATCGCCGCTCATCAGGACATTTCCAATCTGAAGCTTCGTCACATAGCCGGAAGCATCGCGGTTTACAATCTGAAAATGTTCTTTTAATACGTCTTCTGTTCCGAGACCGGAATTAGGGATATTATTTTCAATAAGGGAAATAAAATCCTGTGACGTGTAGGTACTGACGGATAAAAACCCTTTTTCTTCTAAATCCATGTTTGTATCCGCGATTTTTAAATACGGGGCGGCGCCGTCTTCATAAGTTCTGGTCATGCCGTTGCTGATAAAATGATAGTAAGGTTTTACAGGATTATTTTCGTAACTGATGACTTGATTATATGTCTCGGATATAGCGCTTTTAATCAGGTCCATACGCACGCTGTACTGCTCTCCCCACAGAGTTTTCAGGTCTTCATTGCTGATGTAGTGTTCTTTGAGAAAATCATCGGAAATGACCGACTGGTCGGGAAATTCCGTGGCAAGGACAGTATTTGCGACAATACAGTTTAATTTAATAAATTCAGGATAGTCAAATACCGTTTCGTCAAAAGAAATCAGATTTCTTGCAACATAACCAATCAGATATTCAGAGTAATCAATATTTTCGGTTGTTTTTTCGTTATTGAGCAGAATAATCCTGCCATCGTAGGGAATTACATGGGAAGTGTCGCCTATGATTCCCGTCATTGCCATAGTGATTGTATAAGGAACAGCAAGCAGTACGAATATGTAAATCAGAATTGCAAAAATAGTTTTCTTCATGTTTCTTAACAACCTCCGATGACAATGTGATTTATTTATGGTATAATTTTCATATATTATGCAGATTATTAATAGGAATACCACAGATTACGATAAGATATGCAGAAATCAAAAAAAATATGATAGTATAGATTCGGGCGCAAAAAGTTTGGAATCAGTCATGTGTTTTTTTGATTGGAGTGAAGGCAATAATTCATTTTGGGGAGGATAGAATGAAAAAATATATCAGAAACGGAATTTATATCATTGCCGGAGTTATTTTTTACGCTGTCGGAATCAGTTTATTTCTTGACCCGAATAATCTGGCGCCGGGAGGCGTTATCGGAATCTCGGTTATCTTAAACAGAATGGTCGGGATGAGTACCGGTACATGGTATTTTGTTTTAAATATTCCGATTGTGCTTCTTGGTATTTGGAAGTTTGGCGCAAAGTTTATGACTTCTACATTTGTGGTGATAGTGCTGAACTCTCTGCTGACAAATGTTCTGGCGGGTTATTCTGCCGTAACTTCGGAGCCGCTTCTTGCCTGTCTGGCGGGAGGAATCTTAATCGGCGCGGGAATCGGGCTGATTTTTCGCGCAGGTACCACAACCGGTGGAACTGATATTGTTGTTAAAGTGATTAAGATGCGTTATAAGCATCTGAAGACAGGGTTTTTGTTTATGCTCATAGATTTGGCGATTGTGGCTGTTTCGGGAATTATTTTCCATAATGTTAATATTGCTTTGTATGCGTTTATTGCAGTATTTGTGTCGGGAAGAACCATGGACAGGGTGTTGTACGGTTCGGACGAAGCGAGGCTTGTCTATATTATCAGCAGGGAATATGACCGTATCGCGCAGAGGGCAATGGAGGAACTTGATATCGGCATGACGCTTCTTTCGGGCGAGGGCGCGTACAGCCGTGAAAAAAAAGATGTCATTATGTGCGTTGTCAGAAAGCAGATGGCGCCGCGCCTTGAGGATATTGTCAGAGAGGAGGATACGGCGGCGTTTCTCATTATTACCAGCGCCAACGAAATATATGGAGAAGGATATAAGAATATTTTAGGTACTCGATTATAAAATAAAAACAGATAAGTTATGAAATACGAATTATTTATAACAGGAGGTAGAAATATGCATTCACCACTGGAAATTGCAAGAAATTATGTAGAAGTCAGCATACATAAGACAAAACTTTCCGCGTTTAAGATGATCATTCTCGGTTTTTTCGCGGGTATGTTTATCGGTTTTGCGGGAATTGCATCCACGACGGCTTCCAGCACAATCGCTAATCCGTCCGTGGCAAAGCTTGTGGGAGCGATAGTCTTTCCTTCGGGAATGGCAATGGTCCTGATTGCGGGTAGTGAACTGTTTACGGGAAATACACTAATGATTCTTGGTTTACTGGAGAAAAAAATTACGGCTGCGGAAATGCTCCGAAACTGGGTATTTGTTTTTATTGGCAATTTTATTGGCGCCGCGGTGGTGGCAGGTCTTGTAACGTTTGGACACACGCCGGATTTATTTTCGGGTAAACTTGCTGAGAGCGTTGTGGCGGCAGGCGCGGCAAGATGTAACCTTTCATTTATTGAGAGTATGATACGCGGTATACTGTGTAATATTCTGGTTTGTATTGCCGTCTGGATGTCGTTTGCGGAGAAAAATGTATCGGGAAAACTGATGACAAGTTTCTGGCCTGTGATGTTGTTTGTTCTGTGCGGATTCGAGCATAGTATCGCCGATATGTATTTTGGCTGTGCCGCGTTGTTTACGGCGGCAGAATACGGTATTTATGCAGAAGGTCTTACATGGTTTCGTTTTTTGTGTTATAATATTCTGCCGGTAACTATCGGCAATCTAATCGGCGGCGCGGGAATTGTGGGATGCGGATATTGGCTGGGATACTTACGCCATACGCCTTTAAGTCCGGTCGTGAAGGAAAAAGAACAGCAGGAAATCGATATTGCCGAAGAGTATTAATTGTTTAAGAAATCGAGGATAAAAAAGTGACATTAAATCAACTCCACTATGTAATTACGGTTGCGGACTGTCGTTCCATGAATGAGGCTTCCAGAAGCCTTTTTATCTCACAGCCCAGTCTTTCGGCAGCAGTAAAGGAACTGGAACGTGAAATCGGTATTGAGATTTTCAGAAGAAATAACCGTGGCATTTCCGTGACGCCCGCAGGTGAAGAATTTTTAGGATACGCGAGACAGGTAGTGGAACAGTATGAACTGATACAAAACCGTTATGTGAATAAACAGAATATCAAGAAAAAATTCAGTGTTTCCATGCAGCATTATTCGTTTGCGGTGGACGCGTTTGTAAAAATGGTAAAGCAGTTTGGCATGGATGAATATGAATTTGCTGTCCATGAAACAAAGACATATGAGGTTATTGAAGACGTGAAGAATTTTAAAAGCGAGCTGGGAATCCTCTATGTCAATGATTTTAACCGCAATGTTCTGACAAAGCTGTTCCATGAATACGGATTGGAATTTCATGAGATTTTGCAGTGCGGAATTTATGTATATCTCTGGAACAGGCATCCTCTGGCATTGAAGAAGGATATTGCGCTGGAGGAGTTGGAAGAGTATCCCTGTCTTTCTTTTGAACAGGGGAATTACAATTCATTTTATTTTGCGGAAGAGGTACTCAGTACATATGAATATAAACGTCTGATTAAGGCGAACGACAGAGCGACCATGTTAAATCTCATGGTAGGATTAAACGGATATACCCTTTGTTCGGGAATCATCTGCGAGGAGTTAAACGGTTCCGATTATACGGCGGTGCCGTTAAAATCCGACGAGATTATGACAATCGGGTATCTGAAACGGAAAGGAACGGCAATCAGCCCTCTGGGACAGAAGTATCTGGAGGAGATTGCAAAAGTAAAGTCCATTTAGGAATTAAAGGAGAATGAAAAAATGCAGGACAAGACACAACAAATTTTTAGGGACGCACCGGTGCCGAAGGCGGTTCTTACCAATGTGATACCGTCTATTATCAGTATGCTGATGGTACTGGTGTATAATTTAGCGGATACGTTTTTTATCGGGCAGACGAAAGAGCCGCTGATGGTGGCTGCCGTTTCCGTAGCGACACCGGCGTTTCTTTTATTTATGGCAATCGGAATGTTGTTTGGCATCGGCGGAACGTCCATGATTAGCCGTATGCTTGGCGAAGGGAAGAAGGAGGTCGCTAAGAATACATCGTCGTTTTGCTTTTGGACAGGTCTTGCCATCGGTGTGATTTCCATGATTTTAATTTTACTGTTTTGTGAGCCGGTATGCCGTTTAATCGGCGCCAGCGACGACACAATCGGGTATGCCGTGCAGTATTTATCGATTCTGGCATTCGGCATTCCGTTTTTGATTGTCAGTAATGCGTTCAGTAATATCATCCGCTCGGAGGGACAGGCGAACAAGGCAATGATGGGCATGATAGTCGGCAATCTGATTAATATTGTATTGGACCCGATAATGATTCTGGGACTGGGATGGAACGTCGCAGGCGCCGCAATTGCTACTGTTCTTGGTAATGTGTTTTCAACGATACTTTATCTTGCGCATCTGCTGTCACCAAAGTCGATGCTGTCCATCAGTCCTAAGGATTACAGCGCGAAAGCAAATATCTCTCTGGGGGTGCTTGCAATCGGTATTCCGGCGTCGCTAAACAGTATTCTGATGAGTGTTTCTAATATTGTCATTAATAAATTTATGGGAGAACACGGTGATTTGCAGCTTGCGGGTCTTGGCGTCGCCATGAAAGTCAATATGATTGCGGTTATGCTGCTTATCGGTGTGGGTACGGGAATACAGCCGCTTCTGGGGTATTGCTATGGAGCGGGTAATAAGAAACGTTATAAATCCGTGCTCAAATTTTCTCTGGGACTGGCATTTGCGATGAGCTGCGTGATGACATCCATCTGCTATCTTGGGGCAGCGCCGCTTGCGAGAGCGTTTCTTGAGAATGAAGAAGCGTTTCAGTTCGCGTTTACATTTTCAAGACTTTATATTATGTCGGGTCCGATTCTTGGTATTCTTTTTGTGTTTATGAATGCTATTCAGTCTATGGGGGCGGCAATTCCTTCGCTGATTTTGTCAGTCAGCCGTCAGGGAATTATATATTTTCCGATACTGCTTACGATTCACGCGGTGAGCAATACGCCGCGGCATTTGGCGATGACGCAGCCGATTACGGATTATCTGGCGGCGGCGCTTTCTGTCATATTATTTTTAAATGCGTATCGCAGAGGGTTTTTGAAGCAGCAGGAAGTTGCTGTCAGGAATGGATAAAAACATAAAGAATTTGAAATGCAACCCGGAGAAACGATTTTTATTTGTACAGTCGAAAAAGATTTTGGAACGTCAGTAGGAAGATATTCAAAATCTGTCGCAAAATATATACGCTAATGTTTTGACGATTATGGGAGTGTTGGTTGCTATTTTTCATTAATTTGCCGCAAAAATTCCTGCATGTATTAAAAAAAGAACAAATTACCACTGGAAAAAAGGATATACTTTATAGTAAGATAATATTATGGAAAAATTATTTCTGTAAAGGTGATGAAAAGTGACGGAAGTATATTATAAGAATTTGAAAAAGATTGCGGCGAATCCTGCGGTGCAGGAATTAAAAAAGTATCCTCATCATGTTCGTACGACTTCGTATTATCATTGCTTGAATGTTGCAATGAAGAGTTATGCTTACGCGAAGCGTTTTCATATTAAGGTACGCGAAGAGGAACTTGCAAGAGGAGCCATGCTGCATGATTTTTATTTTTACTGTGCAAGAGACGAGAAGATGAACGGTTTCAGGCACGGTAAAGAACATCCTTATGTGGCACTTGAAAACGCGCGGAATAATTTTGAGTTATCGCCGGTTGAAGAGAATATTATCGGAAGCCATATGTGGCCGTTAAATATAAGAAACATTCCGCGTTCGAGAGAAGCGGTTCTGGTCTGTATCGTTGACAAAATTTGCGCTGTTCAGGAACGCTGCGGTAAGGTGAGAGCCGGTTTGGGAGGCTTTTAGGAGAATGAATCTGTTCCATGTATCATATATACGTTAAATATGTGGTATATGGAACTTTTTTTATGGGACAGGAAAAAGATGAAAGGCAGGAAGAAGGTATGGTAGATTATACGGAGGGTTCGGGAAAACAGTATCACACGCAGGTGGGAGAAGAAGACGTCGGCAGGTACGTCATTTTGCCGGGAGACCCGAAACGGTGTGAAAAAATTGCGAATCATTTTGAAAATCCCGTTTTGGTTGCAGACAACAGAGAGTACATTACATACACCGGGTTCCTTGGCGGTGAGCGGGTGAGCGTGACTTCTACCGGTATCGGCGGTCCGTCGGCTGCCATTGCCATTGAAGAATTATCAAAATGCGGCGCGCATACGTTTATCCGGGTTGGAACCTGCGGCGGTATGCAGACAAATATTTGCGGCGGTGATATTGTTATTGCAAGCGGAGCAATCCGTATGGAAGGCACCAGCCGGGAATACGCGCCGATTGAGTATCCGGCAGTTCCGGATGTTACGGCAATGAATGCGTTGATTGCTGCTGCTGAAAAACTGGGCGTTACATATCATACAGGGGTTGTGCAGTGCAAGGATTCTTTTTTCGGACAGCATGAACCGGAAATCATGCCGGTAGGATATGAGCTGGAACATAAGTGGCAGGCATGGCTGCGTATGGGATGCCTTGCATCGGAGATGGAGTCGGCGGCGCTTTTCATAGCGGGAAGTTTTTTAAGAGTGAGAGTTGCCTCCTGTTTTCTTGTGGTGGCGAATCAGGAACGTGAGAAAGCAGGACTGCCAAACAAGCAGGCGCATGATACGGAGCTTGCAATCACGACAGCGGTAGAGGCGGTTCGTCAGTTAATTGAGCGCGATAACCGCAATAAAGATGTATCAGCGAGGTAAATGATAAGTTATGGATAAGAAAGAATTGGTAAAAGCGGCATTAGAAGCGAGAAAATTATCATACGCCCCGTATTCGCATTTTCGCGTGGGTGCAGCGCTTCTGGCAAAGTCAGGAAAGATTTATACAGGCTGCAACATCGAAAACGCTGCGTATACGCCGAGTAACTGCGCGGAGAGGACTGCGTTTTTTAAGGCGGTCAGCGAGGGGGAGCATGATTTTACGGCAATCGCCATTACCGGAGGCAGGGAGGACGCCGCGCACTTGCAGATATGTGCGCCCTGCGGTGTGTGCAGGCAGGTAATGGAAGAATTTTGTGACGAGGAAACTTTCGAGATTATACTTGGCACGGACGCTGACGACATGCAGGTTTATACGTTAAAAGAACTGCTTCCGCTGGGATTTGGCGTTTCAAACTTAAATTGAGTAAAAAGGGAGAAGAACATGGACATTAAGGAAATCCTGGGTATGGTGGATCATACATTGCTGCTTCAGACCGCAACGTGGGCGGACATTAAAGAACTCTGCGACGACGCAGTCACGTATAAAACGGCATCCGTCTGTATCCCACCCTGCTATGTAAAACAGGCGGCAGAGTATCTTTGCGGCAAAATAAAAGTGTGTACGGTAATCGGCTTTCCAAACGGCAGTCATACGACAACGGCGAAGATTTTTGAGACAAGGGACGCTGTAGCCGACGGTGCCGAAGAACTTGATATGGTTATCAATGTCGGCATGTTAAAAGCAAAGAATTACGGGTATGTGCTTGATGAAATCAGGCAGGTAAAAGAAGCTTGTGAGGGAGGATTGCTAAAAGTTATTATCGAGACATGTCTTTTGACAAAGGAAGAAAAGGTAAAAATGTGCGAGCTTGTAACAGAATCCGGCGCGGACTATATTAAAACTTCCACGGGATTTTCTACTGCGGGCGCTGCATTTGAAGATATAGAACTGTTTGCAAAATATGTCGGAAAAAACGTGAAAATAAAAGCGGCGGGCGGCATTTCAAGTATTGCGGATGCCGGGCGTTTTATTGAGCTTGGAGCGTCAAGACTTGGAACAAGCCGCATTGTCAAACTGGTAAAACAGGGAGGTTTGAATGGAATACAGATTTAAACGGATGTTTGTGATTGTAATTGATTCTCTCGGTATTGGAGCGATGGAGGATTCTGCACGGTTCAATGATGAAGGAGCGGATACGCTCGGACACATTGCCGAACGCATGGAGACATTTTCCATTCCGAATCTGCAGCGTCTCGGGCTTGCTAATTTAAAAACCATCAGTCATGTAGACAAGGTTTGCAAGCCTGCGGGATATTTTCTTAAAATGAATGAGAGAAGCAACGGCAAGGACACCATGACGGGACATTGGGAGATGATGGGCATCGATACGAAAAAACCGTTTATTACATTTACAGAGACGGGGTTTCCGAAAGCGTTGATTGATGAATTGGAAAAGCGCTGCGGGCGGCGTGTTATCGGCAATAAATCCGCGAGCGGCACGGCGATTCTTGATGAACTGGCGGAAGAAGAGATTGCCACGGGAGCGATGATTGTTTATACATCTGCCGATTCCGTGCTGCAAATCTGCGGTAATGAAGAGACGATGGGCCTTGACAATCTGTACCGTTATTGTGAAATCGCGCGAGAACTGACGATGCGGGACGAATGGAGAGTTGGCAGAGTGATTGCAAGACCGTATGTGGGAAAAAAGAAAGGGGAGTTTGTCAGAACGGCAAACCGCCATGACTACGCGTTAAAACCCACGGGAAGGACGGTGCTGAACGCGTTAAAGGATGAGGGATTCGACGTGATTTCCGTGGGGAAAATCAATGATATTTTCGCGGGCGAGGGTATTACGGAAAGCAATCGTTCCAAGTCGAGCGTGCACGGCATGGAGCAGACGATTGAAATTGCGGGTAGAGACTTTACGGGACTGTGTTTTGTGAATCTGGTGGATTTTGACGCGCTGTGGGGACACCGCAGAAACCCTGTCGGATACGGACAGGAACTCGAGCGGTTTGATGAAAAATTAGGAGAACTCCTTCCTCTTTTGAAAAGTGATGATTTGCTGATTATCACGGCGGACCACGGAAACGACCCGACGTATACGGGAACGGACCATACAAGAGAACAGGTGCCGCTTCTTTTATATTCTCCGTCTTTTGTCGGAAACGGGGAACTTGCTGAGACAGATACGTTTGCCGTAATCGGCGCGACTGTTGCAAAGAATTTCGGGGTACAAATGCCGGAGGAAACCATAGGGTATTCTATTCTGGAGGATTTACGGTAAAAAATAAGCTAAGCTGCCGTTTTCACGAACAAAATTTCGTGAGGCGGCAGCGTTTTTGTTTTTGTCGCTGGTTCGGCGGCGGTTGCTTTTTTGTTCTGTAAAAGACAGTACACAATTCTGAATAATCTGCTTTCCGGCATTTTCATTTCCTCCCGTATAGTATAGCACATAAACCTGCCAATAGAATGTCATGTTTTAAAATAGAAATCCCTCTCCCGTCCGCAGGCAGGAGAGGGTAGTAAGTTTTCTGAAATTTTACAGTGTGATTAGCTCATACTCCTGGCTGCCGGCGGAAATCTTTGCGGCTGCCTCCACCGTATGAATGCCGTTTCGTGACTCAATACGTTCTAACAGATGGTCGCGGCCCGGGTCCTTAGAAGCGTATACAAGATCAAGACATGCCGAATCGAGCGCTACGGGGTCGAGGGAAGCGAGAATGCCGATATCCGCAATCGCAGGGTCTTCCGCAACGGCGCAGCAGTCACAGTCAACGGACATATTTGCCATCACGTTGATAAATGCGATTTTACCGTTAAAATAGTTAAGAATGGATTTCGCGGCGTCCGCCATGGATTCAAGGAACTCGTCGTGGTCGGACGTCCAGATTTGCTCTTCGTCTCCGGCACCGTGGATATATGCTTTACCGTGGGCGGAAGCGATTCCGATGGAAATGTTTTTCAGAGCGCCGCCGAATCCACCCATCGGGTGTCCTTTAAAGTGTGAAAGAACCAGCATGGAATCGTAATTTTTGATATGGCTGCCCACAAAATTCTTCTGAATCGTCTGTCCCTCCAAAACATCCAGAACAATTTCACCGTCTTCATCCATAATGTCGACGGCGGCAATGTCTGTCCAACCGTGGAGCTTCATGGTTTCCCAGTGGTCTTTCGTGGTAT
Organism: uncultured Lachnospiraceae bacterium; assembly: GCA_910584325.1. Taxonomy (GTDB): domain Bacteria; phylum Bacillota; class Clostridia; order Lachnospirales; family Lachnospiraceae; genus MGBC120314. The sequence goes on from CAJTZH010000008.1 coordinate 58,737, forward strand.
TTCTTTTGCCTTCGTAGGCAGTATTACATTCGACAATGGTTCCGTTTACACGATCAATCATTGGTTTCCAGAAAGGGGGACGGATAAAATTCTGATTACCGACTTCACCGGAGTGGAGTTTGACGGCAACTTTTCCCGGAAGCGTAATCCCAAGAGCCTCGTAAAGCTTTAATGTATTTTCAGGGGTAATCTCTTTGGCAAAGTATACTGTAGATTTGGACATGTTCATGCTCCTTTCAAAAAATATTTGAATTACATTGATAATTATTATATCATAGTAATTGGATAAAATAAAATATCTTTTCAATAGGAAGATTAAAGGAGTTTTTATGACAGTTGGAATTATTATTGTGGCGGCAGTCATTTTTTTCTGTATTCTCGCGGATAAATTTTCCGGTAAATTCGGGATGCCTACGCTTCTTTTATTTATGTGTATCGGTATGCTGTTCGGCAGCGACGGTATCGTAAAAATTCCTTTTGATAATTTTCATGTAGCGGAACGGGTTTGTTCCATTGCCTTGATATTTATTATGTTTTACGGCGGTTTTAACACAAAGTGGGAGCTGGCGAAAAATGTAGCGGTAAAAGCAGTTCTTTTGTCGACGGCGGGTGTAGTGATTACGGCGCTTTGCACGGCGGGGCTCTGTCATCTGGTTCTGGGTTTTACATGGATTGAAAGCTTTCTTGCAGGAGCGGTTTTATCATCTACGGACGCTGCCAGTGTGTTCGCGATACTGCGTCAGAAGAAGTTAAATTTAAAAGATAATACAGCTTCGCTTCTTGAGATGGAGAGCGGAAGCAACGACCCGATGTCATATATGCTGACAATTATCGGAATCGGATTTCTTGCGGCTTTTGAGGGGGGCGCAGCGGTACATATGGCGGGCATGGTCTGGGAAGTGTTTATCCAGATGTTTGGCGGCGTTGCGGTCGGTGTTTTGTTCGCGTGGCTTGTAAAATACATGCTGATGAAAACAACGCTCGTTTCGGACGGCATGTATTCGGTTTTTATGATTGCCGTCGTACTCCTTTGCTTCGGCGTTGCGGGAATAGTCAACGGCAATTCCTATCTCAGTGTCTATTTGATGGGAATTATTGTAGGAAACAGCAGAATCAGAAATAAGAATGTGATGATTCCGTTTTTTGACGGTTTGACTAGTCTTGCGCAGATTCTCATTTTCTTCCTGCTGGGGCTTTTGTCGTTTCCGCACAGACTGCCCGCCATTTTTTTACCGGCGTTTGCGATTGTCGTATTTTTAACGCTGGTCGCGAGACCGGCTGCGGTGTTCGCGCTGCTTTTACCGTTTCGGTGCAGCGTGCGGCAGTGCCTTGTCGTGTCGTGGGCGGGACTGCGCGGCGCCGCGTCCATTGTGTTTGCCATTATGGTTGTCGCGATGGGAGGAAGTATATCCTATGACTTATTCCATATCGTGTTTATGGTATCGCTGTTCTCGGTTGCTATCCAGGGAACGCTGCTTCCGTGGATTTCAGGGAAGCTTTCCATGGTAGATGAGACGGTGGACGTCCGAAAGACATTTAACGATTATCAGGAAACCTCTGCGATTACGATGATGCAGATGAAGATTCCTGCCGGGCATAACTGGGAAAATAAAGTGATGAAGGAAGTCTGTGTTCCGACAGGTTCCCTTGCGCTGATGATTAAACGGGGAAAAGAGACGATTATACCTCGCGGAAATACGATGATTCTTGCCGACGACACGATTATCTTCAGCGTGCCTGCCTATGAGGCGGCGGAAAATGAACGGCTGGAGGAAATTCGCATTGACAGGGGACATTTGTGGTGCGGAAGATGTATTTATGAACTGGACCTTAAAAATCTGCTGATTGCTCTGATAATCAGGGGAGACGAAAGTCTGATACCCGATGGCAAGACCACCATCCGCGAAGGGGATGTGGTGGTCTTGTACCGGTGATTGCCGATATTTTAAAGTATATGACGATGTGCTGAAGGAAGGATATATTCATATGATGCCGGCTAATATCAGTTCTATATTTAAAAGCAGAAAAATGAATAGCGGAAGGCTTACAGCCTACGGTTTTCGAGAAGAAGGAGGAGCTTTTTTCCTTACAAAACCGCTTCGGGAGACGGACTTTGTATTGACCGTCACTGTTTACGCGTCGGGCGAGGTATCAACCCTGATTACGGATACCGCGGTGAATGAACCGTATACGCTTCATCTTGCCGGTGACGCGGTGGGAAGCTTTGTCGGCAGCATCCGGCAGCAGTATGAGGAAATTCTTGCCGATGTTGCGAAGTACTGTTTTGATTCCGACATTTTCAAAAAAGAGATGTCGAAAGAAGTGATTGCGTTTGTCCGAAAAACGTATGGCGACGAATTGGAATTTTTGTGGGCGTCTTCGCCCGGCAGCGCAGTGCTGAGACGAAAGGATACAGGAAAATGGTATGCGGTGCTGTTGACGGTCTGTGCGCGAAAACTGGGAATTGATTCCGATGAAATTATTGAGATTCTCGATTTCCGTGTTGAGCCGGATGAATTGCAAAAGCTGCTTGCGCGCGGCGTGTATTATCCCGGATGGCATATGAACAAAAAGCACTGGTGCACGGTAGTGCTGGACGGCTCGGTAGCGCTTGAAGATATTTGCGAAAGGCTGCAAGTCAGCTATGCGCTGGCTATAAAATAAAATAGAGGACAGGTTGAAAAACAGATTCCCTCTGCAAAAGACTTGTTGGTAGAGGCACAGAATCGAATGAAATTAT
>CAJTZH010000009.1 GCA_910584325.1 uncultured Lachnospiraceae bacterium
GTGACTTCCTCTCCCTTATCCGCAACTATCAAGGCTTAAAGGAACTGGACGCAACGGTTGTAAATGCGCTGATAGACAAGATACTTGTTTCGGAGCGTGAGAAGTCAGCGGACGGAACGATTAGACAGGAAATCAAGATTTACTATAAATTCATCGGCTTTGTCGGTGAATTACATATCACACCCACAAAGCGGTGGACGGCGTTGCCCGCTAAACATTGTACGGTATGTGGTTTTGAATACGTCCCCGGCTCTGGCATATCGAAGTATTGCCCTGCTTGTGCCAAGAGGATACAGAGGGAGAAGTCAAACGAGAGCAAACGCAGGAGCAGGGAACAGAAAAGGATGGCATGTATTGAACTGTCCGTAAAAAATGACCGACTTGCTTGGAGCAGTTATCAATATTATTTTAGACCCGGTATTTATTTTTGGAATGCGTTGGGGAATGAGGGGAGCGGCTCTGGCTACTGTGATTGGGCAATGTATTTCTTTTATTATTAGTCTGATTTATTTTTTCCACACAAAATCTTTTAGACTGACGAAAGAAAGTTTTGTTCCCGATATAAAAACATTTTCACATGCATTAAAGTTGGGTACATCCTCTTTTATCACACAGATGACCATCGTTATTATCTCGTTGGTTTGTAATATTATGCTGGCTAAATATGGTGCGATATCGCGGTACGGTGTGGACATACCGATTGCAATTATCGGAATAGAAAGTAAGGTTTTTACTGTTGTAATTAATTTAGTTGTTGGAATTGTGCTTGGGTGTCAGCCGATTATAGGCTACAATATCGGCGCGAAGAATTATGCGAGAGTCAGGCAGTTATATAAATCTATTCTCATATGTACCGTTATCATTGGAGTAGTTTCCACGGCATTGTTTGAATTAGCGCCGCAGGCAGTTGTGGGTATTTTCGGAAAACCTACCAATATACCGAATCCTGAGGATTACTGGGTGTTTGCCGAAAAGACTTTTCGGATTTTTCTTTCCCTCGTTACCTTTACCTGTATTATAAAAATGACCTCAATTTTCTTTCAGGCAGTTGGAAAACCGATGCAGGCCGTTATCTCTTCCATGATTCGGGATATTGTCTGCTTTATTCCGTTAATCCTTATTTTGCCTATGTTCTTGGGGATTGAGGGAATATTATTCGCTGCGCCTATTGCGGATTTTATCGCAATGATTGTGGCGGCGTCATTGACCGTATCATTTATGAAATCATTACGTTCCGATTATGCTGAACAAAAGAAGGAGACGGTTTTGAAACCTTCAAAACAGGGCGTTATTGTCACGATTGCCAGAGAACATGGTTCGTCAGGAAAACAGATTGGGAAGTTGGTTGCAAAGAGACTGGGAATTCCTTTTTACTATAAGGAAATGACAGCGCTTGCCGCACAGGAAAGCGGGCTTGACTCTGAATTTATTTCTGAAATTAATGCAAACTCTCCTGCAATGCTCCACAGCCTTTATCTCAGTACAGATGTATTACAGCAGGCAATTATCGCTCAGGATAAAGTGATCCATAAAATTGCAGAGAACGGAAGTTGTGTTATTGTGGGCAGAGCTGCGGACTATGTTCTGCGTAACAATAAAAATGTCGTCCGTGTCTTTGTTTACGCGCCGGAAGAGTATCGGATGAAACGTGTTATGGAGGTTTATGGAGACAGCATAGGAGAGGCAAAAAGAAATATCCGCCGTTCTGATGAGGCGAGAGCGGCATATTACAAAAACATTTCAGGTCAATGCTGGGGCGAACGGCAAAACTATGATATTCTTATAGACAGCTCTATTGGCATTGAAAATTGTGTAAAGGTAATATCCGGCTATATTATGCAGGCTTCAGACTTACATTTAGAACGCTGAGAACTCCGTGCAATGGGAAAATTATTTGCCCGTGCAGTGGCATTATGATACAATATTTACAAAAGGACGTGACCAAAGAAAAAGGGGATTTCTTTGTGTAAGCTACGCAGGTAAATATATTGACAGGGAGTGACAAACTTGGAGAAACGTGTTACAGGAATCTATTTTACAGTATTGCTTATCGGAATGTTGTATGCAGTATATGCAGCGTTTTCATTTCCCGGCGATATTGTAGATACAAGAACAGAGGAACGGACGGTTGTTACATGGGACGACCAGATGGAACAGACGCAGGAAGACGGCGTTTATTATTTTCGGCGGATTTTACCTCTGGAGAATACGAATGAAAAAGTAGTTGTATATTATACCGTGCATATGAATTTAGAAGTGTTTATTGATGGGGAAAAGGTATATGAACTGAAGGCAGAAGAGGACAGGGCGGTTAAAACGACCGGATTTTGCTGGAACGCAATTTCTCTGACAGAAGACGATGCTGGAAAAGAAATTGTGTTTCAGGTAACGCCTGCTTATCGTGACAGTATACCGAACGGAAATTTTTTCTATGGTACATACCGGGAAATAGGGCATAAAGTTTTGTCGGAACGGATTTTGCGGCTTCTTTTGTCGGGAATCATTGCATTGGCAGGCTTTGTTATGCTGCTTTATGGGTTTTTTGTAGTTAAAAAGGGGCAGGATGCCCAAATTATTATGCAGTTTGCGATATTTGCAACGATGTTAGGCATCTGGTCAATCGGCGAGACGCAGATGCTGGACTGGATTTTCCCGTGCAGCATGATAACCGTATTTGTATCGCATCTGATGCTGATGACGCTGCCGATACCATTTATACTGTTTCTGCGCCACATGTATCATAACGGAGATAGTAAACTATGGAGTTTTTGCTGTTATTTCAACTGCGTGGTAATTGCCGTGCGGATGATTCTGCAAATACTGGGTATATATGATTTGCGGGAAACATTATTGCTGACGCATATTTGCCTGCTGCTGTTTGTGGTAATTATTGTAATAATGACTGTCCGTGAAATTAAGGTCAATAAGCTGACCAGGCAGGTGAAAATTAACAGTATCTGTGTGCTGGTCATTCTGGGAAGCACATTGCTGGAGCTGGTAATTTACCGGTTCAGTAATATGAGCACACCTTTAGGCAGCATCGGGTTTTTGTTTTATATATCAGTGATGGGAATTGTAAATGTGCGCAGAAGCCGTAAATTGATGGAGCAGGCAAGAGAAAGCGCGCTTTATCGTAAACTCGCTTATACGGATGAACTGACAGGACTTTCAAACCGTACTGCTTTTAAGGAAGATTTGGAAAGACGTATGGAACCCGATAAAGCTGCCGGGAAAGAAAGAATCCTGCCGACCGTTGTGTATATGTTTGATTTGAATGATTTAAAGAAATGTAACGACACCTATGGTCATGACTATGGAGACCAGTATATTAAAATGGCGGCAAATGCCTTAAAAAATATTTTTGCCGAGGAGGGAAAGTGTTACCGTATCGGCGGAGATGAATTCTGTGCGTGGACGCCTTACAGTTCTATGGAGGCAGTTAATGAAAAAATGCTGCGCTTAGACAGGGAAGTCAGTGAACTGAATCATAAGGGATTTGTAGTGACGTTTAGTATTGCCGCAGGCTATGCGATTTATGAGGAAAGCGAAGACGGCGGCGGTCTGTACAGTACCATGAAACGGGCGGATGCGATGATGTATGAGAGGAAGCAGGAGTACAAGAAATCAAATTCTAAGGTGTGAAGGAGTTCATGATGAAAAGAAGATATAGTCAAAAAGAAGTCGAAGAACGTATGTCTGGTCGCATTTATGCGAATAAAGATGATTTGAATATTTTTGTTAGAAGAAAAGTGCCGTACTCTTGGACTATGAATTTGGGGAATAAATGGTCATGGATTATTATGGGAGGTGAATTGCTGCTTATCATATCGATTGTGCTGCTTGTATTATGAATACGTTACTGAAAGAAAATTTGAGATAAGGAAGTAATCAATATGATTGGAATATATTTCAGCGGAACAGGAAATACAAAATATTGTATCGAAAAATTTATGCAGGCATATGATTGTACGGCAGAAACGGTTTCAATCGAAGAGGAAAATGTTGTACAAAAGCTTGGCAGGCATAATGAAATTGTCATGGCATATCCTGTGCAGTTTAGCAATATTCCTAAAATAGTACAGGATTTTATTATTGAAAGTGCCTCTGTATGGGAAGACAAAAAGGTATTTATTATTGCTACCATGGGATTGTTTAGCGGAGATGGGGCAGGAATCCTTGCGCGTTTGCTAAAAAAATATGGCGCGGTGGTAACAGGAGGACTGCATGTAAAGATGCCTGACAGTATCGGTGATGAGAAAGCATTGAAAAGAACGTTGACCCAAAACCGGGAGCTGCTATCCAAAGCCGTACAAAAAATTGAAAAAGCCGTACAGGAAGTAAAAGATAACAGAGCGCCACAGGACGGAATGGGTTTTATGGCTCATCTGGCAGGATTATTCGGGCAAAGATTATATTTCTATAATAAGACGAAGACGTATTCCGATCAGTTAAAAATTGACAGTAGCAAATGTGTCGGATGTGGAAAATGTGTTTCAATCTGCCCGATGAAAAATATTTCTTTACGAGAGAAAAAAGCGGTATCCGGCGCGCGGTGCACCATGTGTTACCGATGCGTTAACTTGTGTCCGCAGCAGGCGGTTACTTTGCTGGGGAAAAGGGTTTATGAACAGTGTCGTGTTGAAAAGTATTTACCATAATGTATTCTTCCTCATGCTCCCGTACAATTTCAAAACCAACTTTTTGATACATTTTAACGGCATAATTGGCTTTTTGAACGGAGAGGGAAACACGCTGATATCCCTGTCTTTTCAATAAAGCAAGAAGTTCTTTCATCAGAGCTGTTCCGATGCCTGCACCGCGGTATTGTTTATAAAGAGAAATTGCCAGAGAAGGCGTTGTTTGGTCATCAATATGTCCGTAATCGTTCATAATACGGCTCCAGACAGCGCCAACGATTTTACCGTCAACCTCTGCCACTAATGCCATATCGTTTTTTGATTCCCCGAAATGTTTCACATAAATCTGTAAATCAGGAGATTGGATAATTGTTTTTGGAGGAGGCGCAATGCCGTCGGGAATAAAAATTGCCTCATACAGAAAATCGTTCAGTAACGGATACTCATGTTTTTGCAATTCGCGTATTGTATAGTTCATAGAAAACCTCTCTAATCAATGTTTTTTAAAATTACCTTCCGCATTCCGCTTCCGCAAAATTCATGCGGAATTTTTTTAAACCCTAACGTTTCATAAAATGGTTCTTTTCCTTTTTCGGCGATAAGCTGGATACTTGAGCGTCCGCCTGCCGGCGTGTGGTCGTCTGCATATTTTAGCAGCCTATTCAGGATGGAAGTGCCGATTTTTTGCCTTTGAAAATCAGGGTGTACAATTACATCTACAATCATATAATATTGTCCGTCGCCGATTAATCTGCCCATGGCAATCGTTTTGTTTTGTTCAATGACAGATATCGTATATATGCTGTTGCTTAATGCGGTTTTGACCTGTGTTTTTGAAAAATTCGTCCATCCGGCACTTTCTCGTAATCTGCAATAATCTTCATAACATAAACTGTTTTCTTTGTATTCCATGTAGGTTCCTCTTATTATTTTATAGTCTGTATTGTAAGTTATCTTTATTTTATCAGAATGTTATGTTATTGTGAATAAAATAATTATCGGTGGAATTTTGCGCGGTAATTGGTATAATAGCGGTATTAATAAGCAGCGAGGTGCGAATTTATGGAACAGATTTGTATGGAGAAAATAATTTTCCGTTTACGCAAACAGTCTGGGCGCATGGTTTTCTTTGCTCGCATTGGAAGAAAAGCAATTAGAACGTTGTCTGTTTGTCTCACCTGTTTTGGATATGCAGAAGTTAATAGAAAATATGATGAAATGGGCAGGTGTAAACGAAGAGGATTTAGAACGGGAACAGGAGATTGCCACTGACTTTGGAGAAACGTTATCCTGGAGTTATTATTGCTATGCAAGAACACATCCGGTTGAAAAGTGGAAGTGTTCGACAAGCATTTTATATGCAGGAAAAGATAACCTCACAGAGCGGGAGGTTGTAGATGATTTTGCGGAGAAATTTCACTGTAGACTGACGGTGATGGAGGAGGGGGAGCATTGGTTTCATACAAAAGAGCAGTTGGAGTTTTTGCGGGGGTGGATAAGGGAAAATGTGTGAACGGCTTTAATATTGGGTATGTTACCCTAAATATCAAGCAAAACCCAAATTTTTTAGTTTTTTACGTCGAAAATGAATTATAAATTGGCAAGAAAATATTCAAATAAGTGAAAATAAGTCACATTTGATGAAAATGATTTATTTTGAATGATTATTACTTATGGACGCTTTTGTAGAAAAAAGAATATTCATGTGGTAAAATGTAGGTGCAAAGATAAAAACACAAACGCAGGACAGCCCTGCAGAACCGGTAGGTGTGTTTGAACGTGTAGCAGAGGGAAAGTTATCTGTGTGTAAGGTTACGTTTGGTACAGAACCAAAGGACTACGAAGTAAATGATTTTATCATGAAAAATTATTATCGGCTTCGTTTTAGTCCGGCTGTGGCAGCAGATGTTAAGGAAGCCAGGCAGGTGAAGCGTAAAGAACTTTTAAAAGTGATAAGTATTTAGCAGAATATTAATGATTAAATATAAGGAGGCGTTATTTATGAGAGCATTATGGTTAATTGATGGTTCTTACATTTACAAAGCGGGAAGGAGTTTTCAGAAGGAGAATCCTAAATATGATCAAAAGGGAATTGATTACAGAAAATTAAAGAATTGTTTATGTAAAGAATTTCAAATAGACATATTAGACGGGTGGTATTTCAATTCGACACCGGACCCCGCAACAGATAGTCAAAATGCGTATCATAGCTGGTTAAAAACTACAGAACCTAAAGGACCTGGTATAAAAGTGAAGCTTTATGATTTAAAAGAAAAAGAAATTAAGTGCAGGAATTGTGGAAAAATTTTTTCAATAAAAGTACAAAAAGGTGTGGATGTTGGAATTGCGACTACAGCTTTGCGCTTGTTTGGTCGATATGATGCGATAGTTCTTTCGGCAGGCGATGGTGATTTTGAGGACTTTATTAGATATATTGTCGAGGATAATGATAAAAAACTTTATATTGCTGGATTTGATAAAAGTATATCACCGGATTTACAACAATTTAGTTTAAAGAATTATTTGATTAATGAACATTATGATGAAATTTATGATCAAAGAGGACTGAAACCTTTTGATTCTGCAGATGAAGTTGTTAGTGAATGAATAGTGTCTTATGAATAGTAGGGTTAGCATTATTTTTAAGGTAGTGTTAAGTCTCAGATAAACCAAACAGTGCCATATTATGGTAAGACATTATATGAATTAGTGATTTATGAAGGTGAAAACAAAATTTAGAGAACGAGGTTTCAGGAATAAAAAATGTTATTGAAGGTGTTACAGCTCTTCTAATCAGTATTACAGCACTTGGTGGAAGTACTTTGAGTTTAGTTAATTTGATAAAGCAGTGGATGAAATAGAAAATACATAGAATATGTTGAAATTAAGACTGAACTATATATGCCATTTGCGTAAACTTTGTTATGATTTGTAATGTTCATATATTAATTTGATTTGAAAGGACTCTACATGCCATCAGGACACGATTTAAAAGAAGGAAAATATGCAGAACGAAACATCTCTGAAGATGAATTATGGTCTGCATTTAGCTATTTATTTTCCAATCAATCAAAAAACTCAACAAGTTATAAATATGGATTTCTGAAAGCAATTATAGATAATCTTTACAATATGAACGATGAGCAGATGCTGACGTTTGACCAATTGTTTTCAAAATTTGCAGAAGCGTACTGGATCTTGAAGTATGGCATTAGGCAACAGCCTGCGACGAAAGGAAAAACTGCAACAGCGCTTGAAAGGGTATTATACATGGCGGTCCAGAAATATAATATTGCGTCAAGCATACCATTTGAGAGTTTAACCGATGAAATGAAAATATATGTATGTACCAACGTCAAGCGTAAATGTAAGGAAAATGTGGTAGGAGCACTTTACGCGGATTTAAAAGGATTGTTTTATGCCTTTTCAAAAAAGAGGAATGGATTAAAATTAGTCCATATATGTATAAGTTCTTATGTAAGCATAAATTAGCAATAGAAAAAATGAATTATTATGAATGGGCGAGATATATGGAAAAGGTCAATGATGATTCCGTGCTGGACCATTTATTGACAAAGATAGAAATCAGCACACAGAGAAGCAATCTGTCAATATATCGCCATATTTTGTATGATGAATTTGAGAGTAAAAATTGTTTTTATTGCGGGAAAATGTTGAAAGAAAATGCAATTCATGTAGATCATTTTATTCCTTGGTCCTTTATAAAAGATGACCAGCTTTGGAACTTTGTGCTGGCATGTCCGAACTGCAATGAATCTAAGAGGGCAAGCTTCCGAGTGAGTTTTATTTAGAACGTATTATTGAGAGGAATACAAGTCATAGGATATTAAAATATTCACAATTTTTGACAAATTATCAAAGGCAGAGAATGAAATACATTTATTTGTGGGCGATAACAAATGGCTACAGTAACATATGGTCACCTTCACAAAAGAGTATGACAATGTAAATTTGCAGAAAGGAACCAATCAATGGAAGGTACTTTATTATGAAAGAAGTAGTTAATATATCATTTAAAGGGTATAAAGCTTTTTCTGGTGATGAATATGTTAATATTAATAATATTTCACGCGTCAACATCATTATTGGGAAAAATAACAGTGGTAAAACTAGTCTATTGGATGTTGTTGAATTGGTGTACGACGAAAATGCATCAATTCGTGCCAAGTTCGAAATAGAGTCTGTTTATTTTGATATACCACCTAATAATGAGACGGTTAAAGATGTTTTTTCGGGTGGCTTATTTGCAATAGGAAGATGGACACCATCAAATTTACAACAGTATATTAATGGAAAACTTTTTTCTATGAAAATAACTGATAATAAGAATATTTTGTTTAAAGATAATATTTTTCAAGACCTTGATTGTCATATAATAAATAAAGTGGAAGATAATATTTCTAGAAGGAGAACGAGGTACAAGTTTAGAAAAATATTAGCTGAAAGAAGTATTAATCCGGAAACAGAGAAAGATGTTAATTTACAAAGTAACGGAGAGGGGGCAAGTAATCTTATAAGGGTTTTCATAAATGATAGCAATTATAACGAAAAAATTATAGAGACGGATCTTTTAAATGCGTTAAATTCCATAATGATGCCAGAGGCAGAATATGAAAGTATAAGAGTGCAACAAGTTGAATACTCAGGAAGTAAACTATGGGAGGTCTTTCTTCAGGAGAAAGGGATGCAACGTGTGCCTTTATCAAAAACAGGTAGTGGGTTAAAAACAATAGTTTTAGTTTTGCTGAATTTGTTAGTTATTCCGCATACAAAAAAATACAAGGGATATAAACTGGTATATGGATTTGAAGAACTCGAAAATAATCTGCATCCAGCTTTGCAACGAAGGTTGTTTGAGTATCTGTACAAATTTGCTGTTGAAAATGAAATTATTTTGTTTTTAACAACACATTCTCATATAGCAATCAATGCATTTTTTGATAAAATAGAAGCTAATATCTTTCATGTTATAAAAGAAAAAGGTGTGGCAAAAATTAAATGCATAGAAACCCACATTGATAAAACAGAAATTTTAAATGATTTGGATGTAAAGGCGAGTGATCTTTTACAATCTAATGGTATCATATGGGTTGAAGGACCTTCTGATAGAATTTATATAAAAAGATGGCTGGAAGTTTTTACTGAGAATAGGTTTGAAGAAGGAAGACACTATCAATTTCTTTATTATGGAGGTCGTCTTTTATCGCAGTACTCTGCAAAAGAAGAGACAGAATTAATTAGTATAATTACAACCAATCGTAATGCAGCAATTATTATTGACAGCGATAAAAAATATAAGAACGACTCCATAAATGATACTAAGAAGAGGATTGTTCAAGAGTTTAAAGAATTATATATGTTTTCTTGGATAACGAAAGGAAAAGAAATTGAAAATTATTTACCCAAAAGGGTTTTAGAATCTATGCTGGAAATAGTTATAAAGAAGGAATGTGGTCAATATGATATATTCCCAACATATATTGAAAAATATTATAACAATTTTTCAAAGAAGAAAGTTCCTTTTGCTAATCAAATAAAGGAATTTATTACGTCTGACAATTCAGCTGATGTATTGGACTTAAAGAAGCAAATAGAGAAATTGTATAAACAGATAGAAAGGTGGAATCAATGAGAAGATAAATTGACAGTAGGAACAATTAATATACAAGTTGTTGTACAACAAAATGCAATATACGAAATCGGCATATACTATAGGCGCATTCATGATTAAAAATTCTCTTTACACGGAAAATGTTATTGCATAATTTGGAGATTTAACAGGAAGAGAATGGACAAATAAATAATATGACATAAAATTTGAAAAGTATGATTTTTCGTTTGGTACAGTGTATGTGAATTCCTCAAATAGGGCGACTTGTAAGTTAGTAATAGACTATATATTTGAAACAAGGAATGTTATTTTGCCTGCAGACTTTAATGTTGCAAACAAGGCAATATGAGCAGAGTGGTCATATTATATGTTCGCTCTGGTAATCATATTAACGGACGATGAATGGAAGAGCTGGGATTCAGGTTTAGGATACTCCTGATGAACCAGTGCAGATAAGGAAAACTGGTCATTGTTCTGAGAGAGTTAACAAATTATATTAACACATTTTAGGAAATGCAGTTATAATACTTTGAAATGTCATTCAAAACGTAAATTATAGTCGAAATATTTATGGCAACGTGCTAAACTAAATATAATAGATAGAATCTTTGCAAGAAACAAAATGATGAGAAAGCTATTCATGACTAAAAATAGGACAAATTTTTTGTGTCTTGCGAAAGTAAAAATGTGCAGAGGGAGAAATGTAATGATACCAATAAAAGACTATGTTTCGATAATATATAAGGACTTTAACGATTATGTTGAAAAAAATAATAATTTATGTATGCTAAAAACGTTGACTTATGAAGCTGGTCAGAAACCAGATTATTCGGATATACATATTCAGCAACTATATTTACTTAGGTATGCATATTCGTATGCTTTTGAATACAAAAGTATGTATGCTGATTTATTTGCAAGAGAGCAATTTAAGGATAGTATATTGGTATCATCTATCGGATGTGGAAGTATGATAGATTATTGGGGATTAGTTGAAGCATTGGAAGAGATTAATAATAGAAATTGTCAGGTGAAATATAAGGGGATTGATACTATTGAGTGGAATTATCCGATTAAAAAAAGAGAAAAGGATACAGTGGATTTTAATAAAATAAATGCATCAACTGTTTTTAAAAAAGCTAATAAATTGATATCTAATGTGTATATTTTTCCTAAATCTATTAGTGAGTTTTCAACCAATCAATTTGAAGATATTTGTGAAGGTTTTAGTGAAAAAGAGATTGAAAAGGATAAAGTTCATATTTTAATCTCGCTTCGATCTGATGAAAGAAGCATGGATAGGGATATGGATAGAAGTGAAAAGCTCATCTTGGCCATGAAACAAAATGGTTTTGTTACGAACGATCAAGCAAGAACGTATATCCACTTTAAGGAAGAAGAAAAAGGGATTAAAGGACTTGATTATAAATTTGATTATCCTGATGAAGCAATAGAGTTTTTGAAATCTTTAAGCGGAAGATGTAATTCTTATATTAATAATTTTAAAAATTGTTCTAATGATTGTGAAAAGTATTTAAATAGGTGGCCTGTAATGAAAGCACGAAATATTCGTTATCAGGTGTTATCCTTTAATAGAAAGGACTCATTATGATATTGAGTGTAAGCAGAAGAACAGATATACCTAATTATTATTCTGAATGGTTTATAAATAGAATTAAAGAAGGATTTTTATATGTGCGAAATCCTATGAATGCCCACCAAATTAGTAAGATAAACTTATCACCAGATGTAATAGATTGTATAGTGTTTTGGACTAAAAATCCAACAAAAATGATAAATCAGTTAGATTATTTAAAGGAATATGCATATTATTTTCAATTTACGCTTACTGGTTATGGAAAAGATATTGAGCCTAATATTCCAAATAAAAGAAAAGAGCTTATTAAAGTATTTAAGGAATTGTCCCAAAAGATAGGGAAGGAAAAGGTAATATGGAGATATGATCCTATTTTAGTAAACAAAAAATATACAGTAGAATATCATTTAAGAGCATTTGAAGAAATTGCAAATAGCTTATCTGATTACACTGAAAAGGTAGTAATAAGTTTTGTTGATTTATATGCAAAAACGCAACGTAATACAATGGGACTTGAAATTGAGAAGTTGATGCATGATGATATGTTTAGTTTGGTGAAAAGAATGGTAGAAATCGCATCAAAGAACAAGTTAATAGTCGAAACATGTGCAGAAGAAATTAATTTTGAGGACATTGGTATTAATCAAGGGAGTTGCATAGATAAAAAGTTGATTGAGAAATTATTGGGATGTAAAATAGTTGGAGAAAAAGATAAAAATCAAAGGGGAGAATGCAGATGTTTAGAGAGTATAGAGGTGGGAACATATAATACTTGTTTAAATGGATGTAAATATTGCTATGCAAATTTTAGTGATGAAAAAGTAAAAGAAAATGTAAAATTATATGATGTAAATTCACCATTATTAAGTGGAAAGCTAGGCCCTAATGATAAAATTACAGATAGAAAAGTAAAGTCATTGAAAGATAGTCAAATGAGCTTTTTTGACTAATTGTGGACATATATGCTAAAAATGTGAAGGTGATGTGTTGGACAGAACGGGAATAAAATGGTCAAAGGAAGAAACAATACTTGCGTTTGATTTGTATTGCAGGACTTCGTTTGGCAAAATAAGTTCTTCAAATAAAGATATAAGGGAATTGGCTGGGTTGCTGGGACGGACTCCGGGAGCGGTGGCGCTTAAAATGCACAATCTGGCTCATCATGATCCAGAACTTAGAAAAAGAAATATTACAGCGATGGCTCATGGAAGTAAGCTGGATGCTTCGGTATGGGACGAGTTCAGCAGTAACTGGGAAGAACTATCTTATCAGGCGAGATGCATACTGGCAAATCTAAAAAGTGAGAGTATTGATAAAGTGGTGGATGAATCGGAAATCATTATGCTTCCGGAGGGGAGAGTTCGGGAGCAGTTAGTGAAAAATCGAGTTGGCCAGTATTTCTTTAGAATGGCAGTGTTAAATTCATATGAGAATAGGTGTTGCATTACTAACCTGGCAATTCCTGAACTTCTTGTTGCAAGCCATATTAAGCCATGGAAAGATGCGGACAGCAGGACAGAACGGACAAATCCGATGAATGGACTTGCACTGAATGCGCTCCATGATAAAGCGTTTGATAGAGGTTTGATAACTGTTACGCCTGATTATATTATCAAGGTTTCTTCTAAAATAAAACAGTCGTTGGGGGGAGATACAGTGGAGGATTGGCTGTTAAGTTTTGCTGATCAGGAAATAAGGATGCCGAATAAATTTTTTCCCGGAAAGGAATTTCTTGAGTTTCATAATGATGTTATTTTTAAAATGTAATTTGGAGCTGATATAGTGTACAAACTTGCTAAGAGGAAAGTGTAAAAGTATGGAATATCATACCTAGTGATACTATATTGGACTAATGTTAAGGAAGGAGATTTTATGCCAAAAGCAGGAGATTCGTTTATAGTTACTTTAAAGCCATCACATTTAGGCTGGGGTACATACCGCTATACTGATACTCGTGATCTGATTTATGGGGAGGGTTATATTAAAATACCGCGGCAGTATGCAAAAAAGTTTGATATATTTAATGACAATCATCCTACAGCAAATTCAAGGTATCGCTGTGTTGCTGTAAATGGACGTTATTCTGGTATTTTGCTTGCGCAGGGGTGCAGCTGTGCAGGGGATGTTTATGCAAAGCAGTTTGCGGAGGAAGGAAATCTAAAGGGTATTGGTAATTGGTACAGAAGCGTTGGTGCACAAGTAGGCGGAGAAGTCAAGGTGACATTTACTTCTCCTAACAGCCTTGAAATCGAGTATCTTGGATAGGTGATGTAAATAGTTAAAAGTTGTTTATTGCGTTTGGGGCTGATGAAGTGGATAATCTTACGAAGGAACAGCGGCATAAGAATATGAGGAATATCAGGTCCAGTGAGACCAGCATTGAGTTGATGCTGCGGCAGGAGCTGTGGGCAAGGGGATTCCGGTATAGGAAGAATTATGCCGCCCTGCCGGGTAAGCCGGATATTGCGCTGACAAAGTATAAGATAGCGATTTTTTGTGACAGTGAATTTTTTCATGGGAAGGACTGGGAGGTTTTGAAGCCCCGTCTTGAGGCGGGAAATAATCCGGAGTATTGGAAGAAAAAGATATTGAGGAATATGGAGCGGGATGATGAGGTGAATAAGGCTCTAATGTTCATGGGCTGGACAGTAATCCGGTTTTGGGGAAAGGATATTTTAAAGAACTGCGGGGAGTGTATTCGGGTGATTGAAGAATGCATTTTTGAGTTGAATGTGCAGGGAGACAGGACGTTTTATGGGGTGGATGATGAGTGATGGTAGAAAGTGCCGGGTATGTCTGCTATAATTGCAGTGACTAATGAAAAGGGAGAAGGGAAAATGCGGTTATTATATTCTAATATGCTCCCGTTGAAGCTGGGAGACGGGCAGATAGCTTTTATAGATTATTTTATGGATGCTGTGCATGAGGCGGATGAAATAGATATTGCAGTGGGGTATGTGTCGAAAGCGGCTTTAAAAGAGCTGCAGGGGCTGGTTGACGAGACCGGAATAAAGAGGGTCTGCCTGACAATCGGCATGTATTATCATGAGGGGATGCCGGAGGGTACATATAATGTAGCGGCGGCATTAAATGAAGACTGGACCGGGCGCGGAATTGGTGAAGTGCGTCTGGTGAGAGCGTTTAAATATCATGGGAAAGCGTATGTTTTTTACAAGAATGGAAAGCCGTTTTCTGCTGTGGTCGGTTCGCATAATCTGGGAGCAATCAAGCTGGAGGCATCCAATCTGCGCCAGTATGAATTGTCAGCGGTGACGGAGGAACCGGAGGAACTGCAGGAGATTTCTGCCCATGTCAGGGACATTATGCTTCCAAAGTGTTCGGCTAATATAGCAGACCTGAGGGATGTGCCTTTGATCCGGGAGGTCAACCGGGCGCTGGTGGATCAGGAATTTGTGTCCAAAGTTACGCCGGAGGAAGTGGATGCTTATAAGAAGAGGATGACGGATGTTTCCTTCGAGCTTCCGTTGAAAGTGCCGGAGGATGAGGACGATCAGTCTATGAGGGGTTCCAATATCAATGTCTGCTATGCAAGCGGAAGAAAGCGTGTCTGGTGGGAGATTGAAATGGTGGTTAGTAAGTCCATCAGGGACCTGCCGGGCTATCCCCTGCATCAGCAGCCCTTTATGGCGGTTACTGATGACGGCTGGAGGTTCCAGGCCTGGACCTGCGGACAGAACAACAAAAATCTGTATTCAAAAGACGATTTGAAGATTATGGGGCGCTGGATTAAAGGGCGTCTTGTAGCGGCAGGCCTGGTGGAGCCGGTGAACCGGGTGGAAAGTGACCTGGAAGGGAAAGGCGTTATCACACATAAGATGCTGAATAAATACGGGCGAGATACGATCACGCTGACAAAGACAGATATTGTGACGAAGACGGAGGATGGTATGGAACTGGAAGTATGGATGCTGTCTTTCCTTCCGGAGAGCAGGCATCAGCAGGAGGCAGAAGATGAAATATCTTGAAACGTACTTGAAGAAGATAGAGGGGAGGGGGAATAAGCAGTTAGCTGATTCTATCCAGGAAACGGTGGATAATATTGCGCCGAAATATTTGGAAGGGTTTTCTTTCTGTGAGCATGAGATGGGGCTTCTCTTTGGAAATGTGCAGTCCGGAAAAACGGGGCAGATGTTTGGCGTGATTTCTGTGGCGGCGGATTTGGGTTTTCCGGTATTTTTGATTTTGACAACAGATAATGTCATACTGCAGCAACAGACGATTGAGCGGGTGAGGGAGGACTTGGAAGGATTCTGTATATGTGACGAATATGATTCGGAGATTTTTGCAGAGAACTGTCTGATGCAGCCGGTCATTATTGTGTTAAAGAAGAATGTAAGGACTTTGAAGCAGTGGTCTAATATTCTGGGTTCTACGGGGTTTATGAGGGGGAACCCGCTGTTCATTATTGATGATGAGGCAGATGCGGCTTCTCTGAATACGATGGTTAACAGAAACAGCAGGTCTTCTATCAACAGGTATCTGGATGATATTAAGGCGAGATCAGCGTGCAGTATTTATCTGCAGGTTACGGGGACGCCGCAGGCGTTGCTGTTGCAGACAATGTCATCAGGGTGGCATCCATATTTTGCTTATTATTTCCAGCCGGGAAACGGGTATCTTGGGGGAGACTTTTTCTTTCCGGCGGAAGGAGCCGGGGAGTGTATTTCTTATATAGATTCTTTGAGAGATCCGCTGGAAGAGGCGTTAATGCATCACCTGGTGGTATCGGGTATCATGCTGACAGCGGGAAAAGGGGTGACAAATTTTTTAATTCATCCCAGTGTGCGGAAGGCGGTGCATGGAAAGTACCAGCAGGATGTGTTTAAGGTTTTGGGGGATTTTAAGGAAAGGTGCAGGGATGACGAATTTACTGTGCGGGCCAGGCAGCGGTATGAACAGCTGAACCCGGTTAAATTTGAGAAGAAGCCGTTTGGAGAGGTTTTGGATTTTATACAGAAACTGCTGGAAAATGATGAGATTAAGGTTCTGGTCATGAACGGAAGTTCCGATGTAGGCAGTGATGATTATGCATCGGGCTCTAATGTGATTATCGGCGGGAATACGCTTGGACGGGGTGTTACTTTTGCGGGGCTGCAGACGATTTATTATACCAGGACGGTTAAGAAGCCGCAGGCAGATACGATGTGGCAGCACAGCCGCATGTTCGGCTATGACAGGGATGCTAGGCTTATGAAGGTGTTTATTGACGAGCATTTGTATAAGCTGTTTGCGGATATCAATGCAACGAATAATTCTATTATTTCCCAGGTGGAGAGGGGAACTGCAGATGTGAAGATTTATTATCCGGAGGGATTGAATCCGACAAGGAAGAATGTTCTGGATAATAAGAAGCTGGCCATGATTTCAGGGGGGACAAATTATTATCCATATTCGCCCGAGAATGATGCGATTGCTGACATTGACCGGCTTCTGGAGGCATTTGATGATTCACAGCCGTGTTATCAGGTGAGCCTTCGTCTGATGCAGGAGGTTTTTTCCCATATCAAGTCGGAGGATGATTTTAAGGTAAGCGTTTTCCGCTCTATTATTGATATGGTGCTTGCTGAAAGACCGGCAGGTCAGGGGGTTCTGATTGTCAGGAGGAACAGGAACGTGGCGAAGGGTACGGGTGCGCTGCTGTCTCCTAATGACTGGCAGTTAGGCGCATCTGTTACGGACAAGATTGTTCTTACGATGTATCAGATGACAGGAGAAAAAGGCTGGGGCGGAGAGAAGATCTGGGTCCCGAATATCAAACTGCCGGACAAGATGGTGTATTATGATATAACAGATGACAGTGAATAATGGTACTATGTATTTGAAAGGAAGGTGTCATGAAGTATTCAGAGCTGGCGAGAAGGGTATTGTTTGAACCGCTCCGCACGGGGGCGGACAGGCTGTGTATTTTGTCAGGGTACGCAACGCCGAACATGGCTTCGTGGCTGATCAAGAATTTGAAGGAGTTTAAATCCGGGCCTATAGACATATCTTTGATTGTGGGAATGGTTCCTTTTGACGGCCTCAGCATTGCTGTCCATGAGGGATTTAAGGAGCTACAGAAGGAGAAGATGCCTCAGGAGGTGGCGCATTATCAGTGCAGTTATGTGTATGATTCTGCGCCGGTACATGCGAAAGTGTATATCTGGCTTAAAGGGGATGAGCCGATTGTAGCATTTGCCGGTTCGGCAAATTTTACGCAGAGTGCATTTGGGGAAAAGCGCAGGGAATATATGGTGGAGTGTGACGCCCTGGAAGCGTACCAGTATTACTGCAGTGTAGAGAATGATACGATATTCTGTAATCATGCCGAAGTTGAGGAATATGTTGTGCTGTACCCAATGCACAGTGTTTTGGATATGGAAAATAAGCCGGTCGGCAGTCTGTCAGGTGAAAATATAGAAAAAATTACGCTTTCCCTGCTTTCGGAAAACGGGGAAGTGGGGACGAAATCGGGGCTGAACTGGGGGCAGAGAAACAGGCGGAATAAGAATGAGGCATACATACCGCTTCCTGCGCCGATGGTCCGGACGGGCTTTTTCCCGTTGAATAAACAGCATTTTACAGTTGTTACGGATGACGGCCATCAGCTGATATTGAGGGTGGAACAGCAGGGGAATAAGGCGATTACTACGCCGCTTAGTAATGCACAGCTTGGGGAGTATTTCAGGAACCGGCTGGGGCTGGCGAATGGCGCTTATATTTGGAGAAGTGACCTGGAGGCATATGGACGTACAGATGTTACGTTTTATAAGCTGGATGATGAACAGTTTTATATGGATTTTTCAGTGTAGTAAAACCGGGGCCGAAGCTCCGGTTTTATGATATGGTTATTCATTGATGTTTGGTTCAATGCTGGGGTATTCAATGCCGGCGAAGCTTTTCAGGATAGCTTCAAAAATAATCTTTGCCCCTCTGCATGGAACGGCCATGCCGATCTGTTTTCTGACGCTTTCTTTGCTTCCGATGAATTTATATGTGTCGGGAAAGGTCTGCAGGCGGGCGCGTTCCCGGTTTGTCAGGGCTCTGGATTCTTTCCAGTGGTAAATATGGGTTCCGCCGCCGCCGCTTCCGGTGACGGTGTATGCAGGTTTATCAGGGTCCAGCCGTTTGTATATCTGGCTGATTTTCGCGCCGTGGACATTCAGTTTCAGTTCGTCCGGCAGGTCGGCAGTAAATGCATTCTGTCCGGGAAGGATATGATCCAGCCTTTCAATTACGGTTTTAGACTGTTTTGTCAGTTCGTTATTAAAGGCGTCTGCCGGGATGGGCGGCTCTTCTATTGCTTTCCGGCAGGTATTGTCAATGTCCGCATATGGTTCCGGAGAAGGGACATGGTATGCAATATCAATATCTTTCCGGATGCCTACTATGATGATCCGGTGGCGGGCCTGGGGGATTCCGTATTCCTCAAATTTATATAAATGCGGGACTACGGTATATCCGCCGTGGGTTCCTGCTTTTTTCAGTTCGTCTATGATTTTGGTAAAGGCTTTTCCATCATTGGCATTTCGGAGCCCGCCTACATTTTCCGCAACAAACCAAATGGGATTATAAATGTTCAAAACCTTTACGCCGTAGGAATATAAAGGGCCAAAGACACCGTTCATCCCCTTTTGTTCACCGACTACACTGTAGTCATTGCATGGAAAGCCGAAAGCAAGAGCATCTATTTCGGGAAGGTTTTCCAGATTAAACTCACGGATGTCTTTGTGGTAAACGCTTTTTGGGTTATCGCGGCAGATGTTGTATCTGTATGTTTCGCACGTATCTTTATCATAGTCATTTGCCCATTGATGGACAATTTTGAAATCATCATTGCCGATATCGGCGTTAAGGGCACCCCATGCAATTCCGCCGGGGCCGCAGAACAATTCTCCAAGTTTATATATCATTATTGCCCTCTCTTTCTTTTTCATGTTGAAAAATTAAATAGTCAATTTGGCTTTGAATTTGTTTTTTGTCTTCTTGGCTTAATTTCTCTATGCCTTTGAAGCAGGTTTCCATGTAGGCGTTTATATCTTCCCTTTCTAGATACCCGGCTTTCTGATATAGTTCAATCAGCTTGATGTTATAAAATAAAGCCAGTTTTTTTAAGGCGATGGGAGAAGGAATTTGTGTAATATTGCATTCCATACGACTCAACTGTGAAGTGGTTATGCCGGTTCCTTTTTCCACATCCCTTGTACTTAGTTTATTTTGTTCTCTTATCGTTCTTAGATATTGTCCAAGTGTTTCTGTCATATTATCACCTCTATTTTTGATAGTATAGCATATGTGCTGCGAAAATGCAACAAAAATCTAATATTTGCTGCTTAATTGCAGCAAATATTAGATTGCTATTATAGAATAATTTGGAATTTGATAGATTATTATATTTGGGGATACGAAATCAAATTAATGAAATAATAAGCGGCTTGTGGTTGTACTGGCTTTGGTATATAATAAACTTTACGCTAAGGCTGTTTTTTTAACTAAATAGTGTATATGATACGAACGAAATCGGAAGTTTGTGAGATATATGATTTTGTTTAAAAACTATTACTAGCTGTAATTTAGTCTAGGAATCATAATTAGTATAAAGTAAAATATAGTAATGGGAGAAACAGTATGGGCAAGGGAAACACAAAGAAAAAGAAGTATACGGCGACAAAAGATGAAAATAATTTATCAATAAGTAATATGGTTGATATTCAAGCTGAAGCCTATTATAGAGCGTTGAAAAGGATAGAGCAGGAAAAATTACAATCTAATCAAAGGATTGATAATAAAAAGAAAAAGAAATGGTATATTGACCTTCTTCTTTTATTAAATGTGTTATTTTTTCCATGGAAAATTAATAAACATTTCAAAATAAACAATCAAATATATGATAATATACTTGTAGGATTTGTTTCGAGTGGATTACAACTTCTTGGAACTATAGTGTGGGTTATAGGCCTTTTAAGTTTCATGGTTATGATTGATAAAATCAAAAATATTCAAGAAGTGATTATAACTTTTTATATAGGAATAGTCTCGTTATTCTTTGGAGGTATATTTATTATAGCAGGCGATGGATTTAGTAAGGAACAGGATAGTAATAAAATTTATGCATACTCAGCGGGAATCCTTGCGTTAATAAGCTGTGTGGTTAGTATAATTTCATTAGTTCAAAATTGGTAATTATAATTAAGAAGGATGTAGGGAATAATCTGGTGTTTGTATGTAGAAAAGGATGATAGTAGAATTTATTAAATCAACATTTATACAGCCCGCATCTAACTCAATACTATAACATCAACAAAAATAAAAGTCTAGACCTTTTTCAGCTTTATGCTATCATCAAAGATACCAACAAATATACGGGAGGTATTGATTATGAAAGCAAAAGCATCTGACTGGTACAAGTCCATTTGGACAATGGATATTAAGAATATGTCGTGGGTGGAACAGACAGTGGCGGAAATAGACTTTATTGTAAAGATATGCAATTTGAAAGGGAATGAGAGAATTCTTGATTTAGCCTGTGGATTTGGGAGGCATGCGCTGGAATTTGCAAAACGCGGTTTTGAGGTGGTCGGGGTTGATATTACTGCTGATTACATTAAGGACGCGAAGAAGAATGCGCGGGAAATGAAACTTGATAATGTCGAATTTATATGTTGCGATATCAGAGAGGTATCTTTTGAAAATGAATTTGATGTTGTGCTCAATATTGCTGACGGGGCACTCGGTTATCTGGAGAATGATGAAGAAAATTTAAAAATATTTGATGTGATAGCAAAATCGTTGCGAAAGAACGGGCAGCATATATGCGGCCTCATCAGCGGTGACT
Source organism: uncultured Lachnospiraceae bacterium (assembly GCA_910584325.1). GTDB lineage: Bacteria > Bacillota > Clostridia > Lachnospirales > Lachnospiraceae > MGBC120314. The sequence continues at coordinate 21,702 of CAJTZH010000009.1, forward strand.
ATGCGGATTTGCATTTTCCTATGAAAACATGGAGTGCCGGTCAGAGTGCCTTATCATTGTCGGAATTTGAGTGGGACCGTGAAAAACGTATTATGTTATATGGAGGGCAGGATTTTGAGTATGGAAAGCCGGTTATTGTTCCGGATATAGAAGAAGGGGACCCAACCAGAGTATATACTTTAAAGGAAATAAAAGATATTATGCATGAAAGAAAAATGGAAGTAGTAGAAGCGTTCGCAGATTACAATGGTCAGCCGGCAAGTCCATATGAATTTCAGATGCTGATTCACAGCCGGCGGCTTTAATTATCCTGTCGTGGAAAAACGAAAATACCATAACATTACCGTAATCCGGTTGCAAAACCAAATCATTTCTTCTATAATCAATTATGATCTGAAAAATCACGAGGTAAAAGCATCATGAAAAAATCAGCAATATTTTTTACGATTACAGCACTCCTCATGCTTTTTTCTGCCTGTTTAACCGGAGAACAGAACCAAGAACCCGATTTGCAGATGAACATGGACGATATGGCGGTGATTACCTGAATAGCGAAGCAACGCTCATAGGCTGCAATGACACATACCCCCAGGTAATGGAGTCTGATGCGGTAAAAACAAAAGATTACGCGGTGGAGCTGCTTTCCATAGAGTATGCATTCACCGGGAATATAGAATGGAAAAAACACAACAATAAATATATGAGAAGGAAAGAGAGCACTTATGACTCCCAAAGAACTACTAAAAACATATTTCGGATATGATTCGTTCCGAACCGGACAGGAAGAAATTATCCATTCTATTTTGTCGGGAAGAGACGTCATGGCAGTGATGCCGACGGGCGCGGGCAAGTCGCTGTGTTATCAGGTGCCGGCGCTGCTTCTTCCGGGCATCACTATTGTGATATCACCTCTGATATCTCTGATGCAGGATCAGGTGAAAGCTTTAAACGAAGCCGGAATCCATGCTGCGTATATCAATTCATCCCTGACGGAAACACAGATATCAAAAGCAATCGCTCTGGCGTTAACGGGCAGATATAAGATTATTTATGTTGCGCCGGAGAGGCTTGAAAGCGCGGATTTCATGCGCTTTGCGCTTAGCGGGACGATTTCGATGGTTACAGTTGACGAAGCGCATTGTATTTCACAATGGGGACAGGATTTCAGACCAAGCTACCTAAAAATCGTTGATTTTATAGAGCGTCTGCCGCAAAGACCGGTTATTGGAGCGTTTACGGCAACAGCCACACAAGAAGTAAAAGCGGACATTGAATGTATTTTGAAATTAAATCATCCGAATGTGGTCGTAACGGGATTTGACAGGGAAAATCTGTACTATAGTGTGGAATATTTACCAGTGAAACAAAAAAATGATTTTATCATAGACTACATTGAAAAACATCCCGGCGAGAGCGGTATCATTTACTGTGCGACAAGGAAAAATGTTGATACGGTCTATGAACAGTTGTTCAAGCGGGGCGTTCCTGTGACATGTTACCATGCCGGAATCGACAACGAAGCAAGGAAAAATAATCAGGATGATTTTATCTATGACAGGGCGCATGTCATTGTAGCAACAAACGCGTTTGGCATGGGAATTGACAAGTCCAACGTGAGGTTTGTGATTCATTACAATATGCCGCAGAGTATGGAAAATTATTATCAGGAGGCAGGGCGGGCCGGACGCGACGGTGGAGCCGCTCAGTGTATCCTTCTCTTTTCGCCGCAGGATGTCATGATTGGCAAATTTCTTCTGGACAATAAAGAATTTGAAGGAACAAATACAGACGATATGGAATCGGTAAGGCGGCGGGATATTCACAGGCTCCGCGTTATGGAAGGGTATTGTAAAACCACGTTGTGTCTTAGGAACTACATACTGGAATATTTTGGTGAGAAAACAAGCGTGCCGTGCGAAAACTGTGGGAACTGCCACCGCGAATACATGGAACTTGACATGACCGGCGAGGCGAAGCAGGTCATAAACTGTATAACCGAAACAAGAGGCAGATACGGACTCAATATCGTGATTGGAACGCTGCTTGGCGCGAATCGTGCCAGATTAAAAGAGATAGGCGCCGATACCTACCAATCTTACGGTGTTCTGGCACACAGAAGTGAAAATGATATCCGTTTACTGATAAACAGGATGCTCGAGGAGGGATATCTAATTCAGACCGAAGGAGAATACAGTCTTCTTAAGTTAGGGAACATCGAGGCATTGAACGATGACAGTACACGGATTACGGTTAGGAAGTCTGAGGAGCGGGAAGCGATTCCAAGGCGCAGGGAACGGAAAGCAAAAAGTTCGGACGCGCTTACAAGTGCTGGATACAAGCTGTTTGAACAATTGCGCCGGCTGCGGTTTGCGATTGCGAAAGAAGAGGCGGTGCCGCCGTATATCATTTTCAGCGATAAGACGCTGATTGACATGTGTGCAAAGGTTCCGAAAAACAAACGGGAAATGCTTGACGTATCGGGTGTTGCCGAAAGAAAATTTAATCGTTACGGTCAAAGGTTTTTTGACGAAATAGCAGAATTTATTATGGAGGAAAAGTAAAGTGGAAAGAGAAAAACTGGGTTCCCGCATGGGATTCATATTATTATCGGCCGGATGTGCAATCGGAATCGGAAATGTTTGGAGGTTTCCGTATATCACGGGACTGTACGGCGGCGGAATGTTTGTGTTGTTATATCTGTTCTTTTTGGTAGCAATGGGAGTCCCGGTGATGACGATGGAATTTGCAGTGGGGCGTGCCAGCAGGAAAAGTATCGTAAAAAGTTTCACGGAGTTAGAAAAACCGGGACAGAAATGGCATTTGAACGGATATCTCGGCATGGCGGGAAACTATATTCTGATGATGTTTTACACGACTGTGGCAGGATGGATGCTATATTACTTCTATCAGATGCTGACGGGAAAATTTACCGGAAAAGATACGCAGCAGGTAGCGGGAATGTTTCAGGAGATGCTTGACAGTCCGCTGGTGCTGGTCGTTGTCATGGTTATTATCGTAGCTGTCGGTATTTTGCTTTGCTCTCTCGGTTTGCAAAAAGGCGTTGAGAGAATTACCAAAATTATGATGGCGATGCTTCTGTTAATTATTGTAATACTTGCGGTACGCGGAATGACGCTGGAAGGCGGCATGGAAGGTTTGAAATTTTACCTGCTTCCTGATGTAGGGAGAATGAAGGAAGTTGGTATTATGGAGACGGTCACCGCCGCGATGAATCAGGCATTTTTCACATTGAGTCTCGGTATCGGCGCGATGGCGATATTTGGAAGCTACATTGATAAAAAACGTACTCTTTTGGGCGAGTCTTTAAATATAGCGGTTTTAGATACGTTTGTGGCGATTGTGTCCGGTCTGATAATTTTTCCGACCTGTTTTGCGTTTGAAATCAGCCCGGATATGGGACCAAAATTAATTTTTATCACACTGCCGAATGTATTTAACCACATGGCGGCAGGACGTATCTGGGGAACATTATTTTTCCTCTTCATGACGTTTGCGGCGTTTTCCACGATACTGGCGGTATTTGAAAATATAATCTGCTGTGGAATGGAGTTGTTTCACTGGAGCAGGAAAAAATCCTGCCTTATGAATCTTGTGATTCTTATTGTGCTTTCGCTGCCTTGCGTGTTCGGATTTAACCTCTGGTCCGGCATCCAGCCGATGGGAGCGGACAGTACGATTTTAGATTTAGAGGACTTTATTGTCAGCAACGTGATTCTGCCAATCGGCTCGCTTTGTTATCTGTTGTTCTGCGTAACACGGTACGGCTGGGGATTTGATAACTATATAAAAGAAGCGAATACGGGAGACGGTTTAAAAGTTCCAAAGTGGATTCGCATTTATGTGACGTTCGTTCTTCCGGTGCTGTTGATTTTTCTGATTGTGCAGGGATGGATTGGATAAAAATGTTACAAAATTGTTAAGAAAAGGTATGATATACGAAAAGTTCCTTTTGAAAAATATTTATCCATATGGTATACTATTAGTAATTAACTTTTTTAGAAATTTTTGTCGAAAAAAGTATTGTCTGAATGGAATGCTATGTAGCAAAAGGAGGAATTAACGTGGTATTAAAGAGAGGGAGAAGATTTGTATTACTCGGCTTCGCGCTTCTGGCAGTAGTGAGCATTGTGATGTTTGGTGTTGTATCTACATATATTGCCGCAAAAAGCGACGAGGCAATTAGTGAAGTCGGTGAAGTTTATACCAATGCAATGGCGGAGCAGGTAGAGCAGAAATTCGACGCGATAGTTAATATGCAGCTTCTTCAGTTAAAAGGAATTATCGAGAGAACGCCTCCGGAGGATATCGTATATGGAGAGGATATGTTGAACGCGCTTTCAGAGAGCGCTTCGGTTCGTAGTTTTACATATTTGGGTCTTTATACGGAAACAGGGGAATCCGAATTAATTTATGGCGAACATGTAGAATACAGTGATGAAGACACATTTTATACGGTGCTGAACAACAAGAACCTGCGGGTATTTTCAGGTTATGACAAGAGCGGAAGAAAGATGCTGTGTATGATTACTGAAGCCGAATATCCTATGAAGGACGGAAAAACGAGTTCGGCGATGGTTGCTGCGCTTCCTATGAGTTATTTGGAAGAGGTTCTTGATTTAAATGATGAGAATACGGGAATGTATTCTTTTATCATCCGCCGGGACGGTTCATTCGTAATCAGAAATATGGATGGGGACAATTATTTTACACGCATTCTTGAAGATTTTTCGGATAACAACGTTACTTCAACCAGTGAATATCTGGATGCATTAAAATATGCCCTCAGTAATGATTTGGACTATTCCAAGATAGTTGAAACAGATACGGATTACACATATATGCTGTGTATGCATCTGCCGGATACGGAGTGGTATCTTGTTTCCATTATGCCGTTTGGTCCGTTGGATAATATTGTAAATGATTTAAATAAAGACCGGCAGGTAATTATTTTAAATATGGCGGCTATTCTTCTGATAGGCATTATTCTTATGTTCTTTTTGTATTACAGGCTGTCGCAGCAGCAGTTCCAGGAACTGGAGGCGGCAAGGCAGGAAGCTATTCAGGCGAATAAAGCCAAGAGCGAATTTCTTTCAAGCATGAGCCATGACATTCGTACGCCGATGAACGGAATTGTCGGAATGACGGTGATTGCGCAGGCGAATATTAACGACACTGCAAAGGTGAAGGAGTGTCTCGGAAAGATAACGATGTCCAGCAAACATTTGCTGGGACTGATTAATGATGTCCTTGATATGTCAAAAATCGAAAGCGGAAAATTGTCTTTGAATATGAATCAGATTTCGCTCAGAGAGACGATGGAAAGTATTGTCAATATTGTACAGCCGCAGATAAAAGCAAGAAAACAACACTTTGATATATTTATTCAGAAGATTCAGACAGAAGATGTATATTGTGACAGTGTGCGTCTGAATCAGGTGTTGATTAACCTTTTGTCGAACGCGATTAAGTTTACGCCGGAAGGCGGAGACATCCATATTCACTTGGAGCAGGAGGATTCACCGATTGGCGGGAATTACGTACGCTGTCATTTTAAGGTAAAAGACAGTGGTATCGGAATGACGCCGGAGTTCCAGAAAAAGATTTTCGAGACGTTTACAAGAGAAAGAAAATCACAGGTTGACAAGACGGAAGGTACCGGTCTTGGAATGGCGATTACAAAGGCTATTGTGGATACGATGAACGGTACGATTGAGTTACACAGCGAGCCGGAGAAAGGCAGTGAGTTCCATATTACGCTTGACTTTGAAAAAGCAGTGACAAAGGAAGCGGATATGGTGCTTCCGCCATGGAAGATGCTGGTGGTTGACAATAATGAGGACCTATGTAAGAGTGCAGTTCTTTCTTTGAAAGAAATCGGTATAGATGCGCAGTGGGCGACGAGTGGTAAGATGGCTGTCGAGATGGTTAAAGAACATCATGAGAAGCAGGACGATTACGAGATTGTTCTTTTAGACTGGAAGATGCCGGAGATGAACGGTTTACAGACGGCAAAGGAGATGAGGAAGCATCTCAAGAAAGATGTGCCGATTTTAATTATTTCGGCATATGATTGGAGCGATATCGAGGAGGAAGCAGCGGAGGCAGGAATACACGGATTTATCTCCAAGCCGTTATTTAAGTCCAATCTGTATTTGGGACTGAGCCGTTATGTTTTAGATAAACCGGTCGAAGAGGAAAAGGAAGAAGTTCATACGCAGGATTTCCGGGGAATGCGTATTTTGTTGTCCGAGGATAACGACTTGAACTGGGAGATTGCTGAAGATATTCTTTCAGAAGTAGGATTTGAACTGGAAAGAGCAGAAAACGGTCAGGTTTGTGTGAATAAATTTGAGAATTCGGAGATTGGTTATTATGATATTGTACTGATGGATATCCGTATGCCGGTGATGGATGGATATGAAGCGGCAAAGGCAATACGCGCGCTGAAACGTTCGGATGCCAATCTGCCGATTATCGCGATGACGGCGGACGCGTTCTCGGACGATATCCAGCGATGTCTTGATTGTGGCATGAACGAGCATGTGGCAAAGCCGATAGAGGTAGACAGATTGACGCAGATATTAAAAAAATATCTAAAAAGATAAGTTAAAAAGATATAAAGAACGCTTTATCAGATCTGATAAGGCGTTCTTATTTTATTTGGAAGAAAATGACTATGTGACTTGTAAATCTTGTTTTCCTATAGCAGTATAGATTATAGTAAAGCGAGCAAAATAATGGAAAAGAGAGGTGGATAGAATGGAATCAATATGGTCGGAAAAAATAGAACTCCCACGTTTTAGCAGGCTTGAGGGAGATGCGAAAACAGACGTACTGATTATCGGAGGGGGAATGGCAGGATTATTATGCGCGCATTTTCTTCAAAAACAGGGTGTGGATTATATGCTTGTTGAGCGAAATAGAATTTGTGGCGGTGTTACGCAACATACCACGGCGAAAATTACGGCGCAGCATGGTCTCATTTATCATAAGATGTTAAAGAGCATCGGGGTCGAGAGGACAAGAATGTATCTTGACGCGAATCAGAATGCCGTCAGAAAGTATTTTGAGTTATGTGCGTCAATAAACTGTGATTTTGAGGAACGGAATAACTATGTTTATTCGTTAGACAACAGAAGAAGGATAGAAAAAGAGGCAGACGCGATTCGTAAAGCCGGATTTGCTCCGGTAGTCACAAAAGAGTGCAGCTTACCGGTTTCGGCTGTCGGAGCCGTGGGATTAAAACATCAGGCACAGTTTCATCCATTGAAATTTGTCAATGGAATCGCGCCTGGTTTAAAGATATACGAGAGAACGTTTGTAAAAAGGTTAAAACAGCATACGGCAGTTACCCAAAGCGGAAAAATTCGTTTTCAAAAGTTAATTTTTGCCACGCATTTTCCGATTGATAATAAACACGGACTATATTTTTTAAAAATGTATCAGGACCGCTCTTATGTTCTTGCGCTTGAAAATGCGCAGCATGTTAAGGGAATGTATGTGGACGCGGAAAAAGACGGTTTGTCATTTCGTAATTACGGAAAATATCTTCTGCTGGGCGGAGGCAGCCACAGAACCGGTAAAAACGGAGGCGGGTGGCGGGAATTAAGGAGTTTTGCAAGACTCCATTATCCCGGAGCCAGAGAAATCGGCTGTTGGGCAACTCAGGATTGTATGACGCTTGACGGAATACCTTATATCGGGACGTATTCGGACGCAATGCCGGATTGCTATGTGGCGACAGGATTTAATAAGTGGGGTATGACTTCGTCCATGACCGCGGCAATGATATTGACAGATATGATTCTGGGTAAAGAAAATGAATACGCGCCGGTATTTTGTCCGTCCAGAAACATGATGAAACCGCAGCTGTTATTAAACGGATTTGAGGCGGCAGCCGGTTTGTTTACTTTTTCAACAAAACGATGCCCGCATTTGGGATGCGCGTTAAAATGGAATCCGATGGAGCATACATGGGACTGTCCGTGCCATGGTTCCAGATTTGCGAAAAACGGAAGACTGTTGGATAATCCAGCCAATGGTAACCTATTTTGGAAATGAGCATAAACTAAAGAAAAAGAGATGAGAATGTATTATGGATTACGGAAATCTGGTGCCGGTAATCGGCACTATTATTAATATTTCAGGAGAAAATGATTGTTGTAGCCGGATGATAACGCTTCGGACGGAAAGCGGCATTGTTAATTTTCGTATAGTGTCCGATACGCGCATTATTGACGACAGACAGCTTCGAGTCGGATTTCGTGTCGCGGCATTTTACGACGGGAATCTCCCTGTACCGTTGATTTTTCCGCCACAGTATACTGCGCAGATTGTTACGCTGCTGGGGCGTAATGAACAGATTATGCTGAATTTTTTTGACAGAAACCTGACTGCGGCCGACAGGTCGTTACAGTTGAATATAGGTAGAGGCACAAATATTTCGACGATTAACGGTCAGAGTGTGAACTGTAATCCGGCGAACCGTATGCTGCTGGTTTATTATACAGCGACCACGAGAAGTATTCCTCCGCAGACTTCGCCGTCTCGAGTGATTGTATTGTGCTGATTAGAATCATCGGAAAAGGAATATCGCGGGCTGGTATAATGGCATGGCGATATTCCTTTTTATATACTTTTTGTAAACGGAATGAATATGAAAAAGTGTGTGCAAAACAAAAATATTTGTGCTAGAATGTATTAGTTACAAAAAGAAGTAGTGAAGGTGAAATAAAATGAACGAGGATAAAAAAGATTTAACAGTCGGTCCGCTGGGAAAACAAATACTATTTTTTAGTATTCCGCTGATTTTTTCTAATCTTTTACAGGTGTTGTTTAATATGGCGGATGTGGCGGTGGTAGGACGTTTTGCCGGAGCCGGGGCACTAGGCTCCGTAGGTTCTACAACGATTCTTGTCACACTGTTTACCGGGTTCTTAATCGGACTGGCAGGCGGCGTCAATGTCTTGGTAGCGCTTCATGTGGGAGCGGGAAATTCCAGAGAGATAAAAGAAACTGTACATACCTCCGTTATCGTCTGTTTTATTATGGGAATTTTGGTGCTATTGTTTGGACTTTTGTTTTCCAGAAGCATATTACAGCTTATGAACACAAAGGAAGAGCTGATTGACGGCGCCGTACTGTATATGAATATTTATTTTCTGGGAATGCCGGCGCTTGGATTGTATAATTTTGGAAACGCAGTATTCAGCGCCGTTGGAGATACAAAACGTCCGCTGCGTTATCTGGCGTTTTCCGGGGTGATAAATATTTTTTTAAACCTGCTGTTTGTGATTGTATTCCGTCTTTCTGTGGCGGGCGTTGCGATTGCAAGTGTTATCTCGCAATATATTTCCGCAGCATTAATTTTAAGAGCATTGTTTCATACAGATGAATCCTATGGACTGCGGCTTGAGGAGATCCGTGTCAACCGGGATAAGATGAAAAACATTTTAAATCTGGGTTTGCCGGCAGGGGTGCAGAATGCGATTTTCCAGCTCGCAAATCTGTTTGTACAGACAGGCGTTAATTCTTTCGACGCAGTCGTTGTAGAGGGAAATTCTGCGGCGACAAACGCGGATGCGCTGGTATATGACGTGATGAACGCGTTTTATATTGCCTGCGCAAGTTTTATGGGGCAGAACTATGGAGCAAAAAATAAGAAACGCGTGAAAAACAGTTACCTTCTTTGTCTTGTGTATTCATTTGTTTTTGGCATGGTAATCGGCGTGAGTCTGTTTTGTTTTGGACGTCAGTTTCTGGTGCTGTTTACAAATGAAACGGCTGTTGTTGACGCAGGAATGCTGCGCTTGGGTATTATGAGTTTTTCTTATGCGTTTTCAGCGTTTATGGACTGTACCATTGCGGCATCCAGAGGTCTTGGGAAAACGGTCGTTCCGACAATCATTGTAATTATGGGTTCCTGTGTTTTCCGTATTATCTGGATTTATACAGTATTTGCCCACTTTAAAACCGTGCCGTCGCTCTATTTGTTATATATATTCTCGTGGAGCATTACAGCTGTTGCGGAAATAGTTTACTTTATCCATATTTATAGAAAGTCGTCTGTGAATATGAAATAAAAAACAGGGTGTTCCGAATAAGGAACACCCTGTCTGCATTGTGATTAGAAACAATATGGGATTATTTTGCGGCAGTTACAGAAGTAATGTGTGGATTTACACCTTCATACCAATAAAGGAAACCTTCCATATCAATCTTGTCGCCGATTTTTAAATTCTTTACGGCAGCGTATACGTCTGTTGTGTTGTCACAAAGATAAGATTCAACCGTGAATGTATATGTATTGCCGTTCAGGGAAACGTTAAAATATAAGTCGTTTCCGTCTTCACCGGAGCCGTCCCAGTTGTAAAGGAACGCAACGTCATTTCCGGCAGCGTCCTTGCCTGCGGGTTCCACAGTCATACCTTTGAAAGAAACAAATTTGTTCTGATGCTTGATTAAATCTTCTGTTCCGAGTAAGGAAGTAACATCCGTTACAGGAGCGACATAATTTCCGTCCATAATCTCGAAAGTACCGTCGATGATTTCTACTTCGCCGGACCATTCCGCTTTGTAACCGGTAACTTTAATCTTGGTGCCCTGCGTCAGTTTTTTGTAATCCTCTTCCGAACATGCCATGTTGTAAACAAAATAAGCGCCGTCCTTATCCTGCGTGTAAACGGTAGCTTTGTCTTCCCACCATGCCTGTTTTGCCTGAACATAAGCCTCAATAACAACCTGTGAATCAAGTGCGGCAGCGTCATACTCAGCGTATGTCATAACGCCTTCTGATTTTGCGTCTCCATTGTCCTTCGTTCCGCATCCGGCAAATCCTAACAAGAGCACAAGGGACAGCGATAAAACTAATAATTTTTTCATAAGAATTCCTCTCTTTAATATTGATAGAAAACTGCTCTGCAATTTTTCTATGCTTTATTTGTATAACAATCTAAATTATACATAAAATTGGCAAGAAATCAATGCTTATTCTGTTTATTTTTGTAATTTTTTACAAAATCGCTTATGGCATAAAGAATAATCAAGAGCCATGTCAGCGCGAACATCAGCAGTAAAAGCACGGAAGCAGGCGGTAATTTCCCCAGTTCTGTTTTCCCTGCTGCAGTTTTGCTGTGTTGGTCGAGACGGTAGAGCGAGTTGACATTGTCAAAGAGGTTTTCCATATATGCGCCGTCTATCGTTTCTTTTCGTTTAACGGATTTTGTTACGTTCTCAATAAGCTGCCCGGAGGCGTCGCGCAGAGACGTTGAGCCGTTAAATACGGGCGTTACAAACGTGTGTTCAATATTTTCAAGAAGCAGCTTGGAAGCCTGAATTTTAATATCGTAATAAGTGGTGTTATTCTCACCGCCCCGTGACAGGTAATCCTGATATTCGGAGGAATTTTGCGCCTTTGAGGTGACGGGAACATACCCTTCTGTTTCAGAGTAGGCAATCTGTACTTCATTTGTCAGAAGATACTGGGCAAACAGCCATGAGGCAAGTACCTCGCCGGAATCCTGCTTGTTAAAAATACAGACGGACGGTCCTTGGGAAATCATTTTCGGATTGTGGGTGTCAAACTGTGGGACAGGCATGACAGCCGTTTCAAATTCTACAAGCGCTTCTTTGCTGATATCGCAAAGCGGCGCGTTTGTTCCCATCCATGTCGCGCCTGCGGTGGAATCGACCGCAAAAATACATTGACCGGCATTGAGGAAATTCGCAGGGTATCCCGATATCTTAAAGGTAGAAAACACACCCGTCTTTGTATGTTCTGCAATCGTATATAAAATATCGGTGGTATCGTCGTTAAAAAGGTTAATCTCTCCATTTTCACCGGAATAACCGGCGTTTTTCTGATACAGCATCTGAATCATCATATTATCTGTTGATTTGTAAATAAACGGTATCATAACTTTCTGGTTATTTATCAGGTAATTCCCGGCGTCGTCTTTTTTGACGGCTGCTTCGGAGACTTCCCAGATAAAGTCCCATGTCAGTTCGTCAGGCAACGTAAAGCCTAAAGCTTCAACATACGTTTTGTTGATGTAGCAGGCTTCTGTCGAGCGCATGAACGGTATCGCGTAGTGCTGCCCGTCGATGGTACATTCGTCAAGAAACTGCGGAATAATCTCTTCAAAAGCAGGCGCGTCGAATTGCACTTCGCTTCCGCCAAATCCGAATTGTTCACTGGCAAACAGCTCATCCATAGGAACGACGACATTGTCGCCTGTCAGATAGGTCGCGATATGGTCGGGATAGGTGATGCAAACGTTTGGCGTTGTGCCCGTTGCTATGTTGGTAATCACGTCGTTGTAAATTTTGCCGTAATCGGTGTAAAGGCGTAAATTGACTGTGATATTCGGGTAAACTGTTTCAAAATCGGATATCGCTTTCCGGTAAATGTCCGTCTGCGTTTTATTGGTATCATTCTTTGCCCAGAATGTGATTTCATAATTTTGTGCGGTATCAAATGATTCCGGGACAGTAAAAGGTTCCATGCCCCGTGAACCGTGACAGCCTGTAAAAGAAAACAGGACAGCGCACAGTAGTATGATAGAGAGCATTTTTTTCAAGTTCATCATCCTTTTGTACCTCCTCTTGAAACACCCGCCATAATTTTTTTCCTGAAGATAAGGAATAAAACAATCAGCGGAACAGAAATAACTACAACTGCCGCCATCATTGCCGGAATATTTTCTCTGCCGAACCCGTTCTCGCGTATTTCCTGAATACCGTTGGAAACAAGATAATAATTGGGGTTATCGGTGATAAGACGCGGCCAGACATACGAGTTCCAGCACTCAATGACTTTGAGAATGGCTACTGTAACAATAGTAGGTTTGCAAATCGGAATCATGACTCTGCGAAGATAGCGTAAATCCGACGTACCGTCAACCTTGGCGGCATAGTACAATTCATCCGGTATCTGCGCGAAATTTTCTTTTAAAAGATAAATATAAAACACTGATGTAATGGAAGGAAGAATCAGACCAAGAAATGAATTGCGCATTCCCCAGTCGGTTATGGTCACAAAGTTTGTGATAACGACAAGTTCGTTCGGTATCATCATCAGTGAAAGGAACAGCGTAAATACAAGGTCTTTACCGCGAAACGATAGTCTTGCGAACGCGAATGCGGCAAGTGTAATGACCACCATCATAATTCCGGTGGTAAGCAGCGTAAATATCAGCGTATTGACAAGGTATCTTAAAAGCGGTACGGTGGTAAACGCGTCAAAGTAATTCTGCAGGGTCGGCGACAGCGTAAAAAAAGCCGGAATATATTCCGCGTTGTAGGAGCCGTAGCTTTTCACTGAGGTCAGAATCATCCAGTAAAACGGAAAGAGAACGATGAGTGCCCAGACGGACAGCAGCGTATAAACAATAATATGATAGACTGTGCCGCGCCGTTTTGTATTCTTTTGCAGGTTATTGTAATTGATATGATTTTCCATAGCTACCTCATTTAATAGTGAACATGTTTTTTACTTACCAGCAGGTTGATGCAGGTGATTGTCAGAACAATGGCAAACAGGATAACAGCCGCAGCCGAAGCGTAGGACGGATATCCGCCGCTGTCGCCGTACAGCATATCGTAAATATATCCGACAATCGTGTTCATGCCCGCCGCGTTTAAATCTGTTCCAAACAGAGCGACGGCGTCGCTGTACGCTTTAAACGCTCCGATAAACCCCGTGATAACCAGATAAAATATCATCGGGGAAATCATCGGCACCGTTATCCTGCAAAATATCCGGAACTTTGACGTGCCGTCCACTCTGGCGGCATTGTAATAATCACGGTTTACCGATGCGAGGGCACTGGTGAGGATTAGTATTTTAAACGGAAGAACGACCCAGACCGTATAAAAGCACAACACAAACAACTTTGCGGGATACGGACCGTCGATAAAGTCGACAGGAGCGCTTCCAAACCATGCAAGCATCAGATTAATCAGTCCGTCGGTGTACGGCGTCTTTTTAAAAAGAATCATAAATACCAGTCCGACCGCAAGCGTATTTGTTACATACGGAAGAAAATATATTGTCTGATATAAGTCTCTTAAGGGTTTGATAGAGCTTAATCCCAGAGAGATAAGGAGCGCCAGCATCGTCGAGACAGGCACTGTAATCATAACGAGTATAAATGTATTTTTCATTGCCTGTAGAAAATATGGGTCATGCAGCACATAGGAATAATTGTATGCGCCGATGCCTAAATACGTCTGCGACGCCGAGTTGTATCCTTCTTCAAAAGAGTAAACCAATACGTCAATCAGCGGATATACCATAAAAACTGCCAGAAAGAGAACGGCAGGCAGAAGGTAAAGCCACGCTTTTTTGTTATTATTATCCATTGCTTATTGTCTCCTCTGTGTGGATTCATTGCCGGAAAAATAAATCCGTTCTTTGGTTTCCTTGTGAAACAGACAGACTTTGTGCGGTTTTAGGGAGAACCGTACAGTGTCCGTCTCTGTGTTTATTACACAGTCTGAATTGATAATAGAGCGGATTGTGCCGTTCAGAGAACATGTATGGGTGGAGATAACACTGCTGTCGCGTCCCGTCACTTCCACACGGTTTAACCGGCATACAAAAGGACCGTTTTCCTCCGGTATAAAACCTTCCGGACGGATTCCAACATAGACATCCATGTCAGAGAGTCCTTGTGTAGTAAGAACAGCGTTTTCACCGATATAAAGAGTATTGCCGTAAATCTTTCCTTCAAAAACATTAATAGGAGGCGTTCCAAGAAATCTTGCCACAAAGAGATTAACCGGATTATCATAGACATCCTGTGGTTTTCCAATCTGCTGGACAACACCTTCGTTCATAACCACAATCATATCGGAAATGCTCATCGCTTCATCCTGGTCGTGTGTTACAAAAATCGTTGTAATTCCTGTCTCTTTCTGGATTCTACGCAGCTCTTCCCTTGTCTGCAGTCTCAGTCTGGCGTCCAGATTCGAGAGCGGCTCGTCCAGAAGAAGAACGCGGGGCATTTTAACGAGCGCTCTTGCAATGGCAACGCGCTGCTGCTGACCGCCGGACAGCTCGCTTGGCCTGCGCTCCATCAGCTCTTCAATCTGCACCAGTTTTGCCGTCTCAAGGGCATGTTCTTCCATCTGCTGTTTCGTTAATTTTTTTTCACCCTTCAGATTCTCAAGAGGAAAGATAATATTCTGTTTAACAGTCATATGGGGATAGAGGGCATAATTTTGAAATACGAGTCCCACGCCGCGGTGTTCCGGCGCAAGAGTTGTCACATCGTCGTCTCCGAAATAAATTTTACCGCTTGTAGGCTTCAGTAAACCGCAGATAAGGTTCAGCGTGGTGCTTTTACCGCATCCGGAAGGACCTAAAAGTCCGATAAGTCTGCCGTCGGGAATTTCAAAAGTACAATCGTTGACGGCGATGACATCCGCGCGGTTTTTTTTATTACGGCTTGGAAATGTTTTCGTCAGGTTTTGTAATACTATTTTCATGTTGCTCCTCTCTTTGACAGTGCGGCCGTTAAAGACCATCGTTACACATTATTATATCGGTTCTGGTAAAGTGTGGCAAGACAAAGAATATTTTTTCATATTATTGAAAATACTATCCATGAGCAGCTAGTAAAAAATATTTTGAGGAAGGTGGAGCAATGCAGGGAATAGACGTGTTAGTGGATGAGCATAAAAATATTGTGAGATTCCATGTTTTTTTGAGAAAGATTTGTTGCGATATCATTGAAGGCGCGAAAGTGGACGTGCAGCTTCTCAGGGAGTGTCTTGAGTTCGCGAAAAATTACGCTGACAAGTATCATCATGGCAAAGAGGAAGAGATTTTATTTAAGATTATGATTGAACAGTCCGGCGATGTCGGACAAAAGTTAATCAAAAACGGTATGCTGGTGGAACATGATTTGGCGCGTTACTATCTTGACGAGCTTGAAAGCAGTCTCAACGCGTACGAGAGAAATTCGGGAACGGAATATAAGTATGGGGTCATTGTCAGCGCGGGAAGCTATGCGGAACTTCTAAAACGTCATGTGGAGAAGGAAAATAAAGTAGTATATACGTTCGCACAGCGCGAATTGTCACCGGAGGACCTCGAAAAAGTAAGTAAACTGGGACTGGAACGTGATAATGAAGAACATCAGGCCGCCATCAAAGAAAAATATCTGAAATGGCTTGATGAGAAGACCGGGAGCTGTTAAGAGCTTCCCGGTTCTTTACATAATTAATGACATGGTTATCATAATGCTTATCGCAGTCTGTCTTCCGGCAGTCTTTGATAAACGCCGGTAAATGTTCCGTCCGCCGTGCCGCCCCACGGAGATAAATCTGTTCCCTCTTCGCTGATAACAGTAACGGCGGCTTCAGAGTAATCGTCGTTAAAGGAAATAGTCAAATCATAGTCGCCCGTTTGGTTCATTAGCCAGTCTTGTGCCGTAAACTCTCGTTTGTCGTCATAAGTCCAGTAAAATTTAAGACTTATGGCGGCAGGTCCGTCTTCTGACCAAAAAACCAGAGAGCTGCTATAAGAATCATTGACCCAAAGGACAGAATCACGATTTTCAAAAGTATATTGATAGTTTGCGATATATGCCGCGGGGTCTCCTCTTCTTCCGTTAAATCCCTGCATACCGTTGATGTTATAAATCCCATAATAATTGGTCGGAAGCGTTAGACGCATTTTTGTTGTGCACCAGAACATAAACTCCGTGGGAAGACAGGACACGGGGGTGTCTGGCATATAAACGAAAAATTCGTCTCCGTCGTCGAAACCGTAAGGAGTAGACGTAATGTAACGGATGCCGTCTTCATATGTTACGATATCCGGCTCTTCGTCCGCCTCAATGTACTCCAGCCGCATCAGATAAACATCATCGTTAATCGGTTCCGGCTGTGAAAATTTACCGTTAAAGTGGCAGACGTAAAGTGTTCCGTATGGATATCCATCGCCGGAATCTCCCATATCGCTGTCATGATAATCGCCGGTAAATGTTCCGTCCGGGTTTAAAGTGATTTCAGTGCCCCAGCCGCCGGCACCGCTTGAAAACCAGAAGTATTCGGGCAGCCGCTCAAAGAGAGAACCGCTTTCAGTGAGAGCGCCGGATGCGGTCGTAAAGGGTTTACCGTTTAGCAGGCGGTTTGATTCTTTGGTATGGATTAGTCTGTAGCTTCCGTTTTCATGCACGATTGGGACCTCAATGACAGTAGCTTCGTAATCACGGAATATATCAGGCTTTTTTATGTCTTTCTGCGGTTCATAAATTTCCAGAACGGCAGTCATGGTGTCCAAATCCACGGACAGGATTCTGTAAACGGTCTGCGCGTAGTGTATGATTCGGATTTTTTCGGCTTTTGCGTTCATATCGCTGACAGGCAGAACGGGAAGATTGGAAAGAATCCTCTTCGTGTTATCCGGGTCTTGTTTTTGGTTATATTCTATTTTCATAAAAATTGTGATACTGGTTATCAGCAAAAGCAAGGTTATCAGTATCAGCAGAATATTTCTCTTTTTCACGGTCAGCCTCCTGAAATTCTATCTTGTACTATAGAAAATTATACATGACATTTTTTGTGAAAACAAGTGATTTTACCCGTTCTACCGACAGTCGGTTGCCGTTTTTTAGGTTGATTATTACACTAAAGTTAAATAAAATAAATTTAAGGAGGAGAGACGGATGTTTGAAATTAATAAAGACGCGTTTGGCGGTTTTGTTCAGATGCTCCGCAAAGAAAAAGGATTTTCACAGAAAGACCTTGCGCAAAAGCTCATGGTTTCTGACAAGGCGGTAAGTAAGTGGGAAACGGGACACAGTCTGCCGGACATTACGCTTCTTGTTCCGTTATCGGATGCGTTGGACGTTACGGTGACGGAACTGCTTGAATGTAAAAGAATGGAAAATGCGGTTGATTTGACGCCGGAGGAGGCGGAAGCGCTTGTAAAAACTGCCATCACATTTTCCGAGCCGGAAGGAAACGTAAAGCGTGAAATAAAGCGGGAACGGCTTTTTATTTATCTTGGGACGTTTGCGTTGTTCGGCGCAGAGCTCGCGGTTTTGTATTGTCTGGGACTGTGCTGGCATAATGAAGCGATGCTTCTGTGCAGCGGAATGAGTCTGGGATTTGGCGCGTATTTCTGGCTGTTCGCGAAAGACAGACTGCCTTCGTATTATGATGAGAACAAAATCAGCAGCTATTCCGACGGTATCTTTCGTATAAACACGGTGGGGCTGTATTATAATAACCGCAACTGGAAGCATATTATAAACGGACTGCGCTGGTGGTCGTCTCTTTGCACGCTCGTATATCCCGTCCTTTCCGGACTTGGGGAAATTGTGTTTCATGAGGCGTGGGAATTTGTGGGATGGGTACTGGCGATTCCGCTGATGATTAGTTTGTTTGGCGTGATATACCGACAGGGAAAGAAATACGAGTGACGATGCAAATTCAAAGCGCAAATTCAAGGTAATACCGATGTTGAAAGGACGACCAGGTTTGTGTTAAAATAGTCCTGACAATAAAAGTTACAGAAGGTTTTTATGAATAAATTATTGGAATTTTTCATACTGTTACTGACGATAGTAAACGGAGGGTATGGTATGAAAATGCAGGCGGATATACCAAAGAATGAATTAGGCAGCGATACGCAGAGTGTTGTGGGAACTGTTTTAGAGACCGAGGCGAGAAAGCCGGTTCCCGGAGAACCTTCCATGGAAAATCTTTTGTTCACGGCAATGCAGCCTTTGGGAACGACAATGTATGTCTGGGGAGGCGGCTGGAACGAGGAGGATACCGGAGCGGGCATTGAGGCAGTTACAATAGGAGTGAGTCCGCGGTGGAAGGAATTTGCCGCGCAGCAGGATGCCGATTATAATTTTAAGGATACCGAGTATCAGATTCATGACGGGCTGGACTGTTCGGGCTATGTCGGCTGGGTTCTTTACAACATATTTGAGACGGAAAACGGCAGCGGTGAGGAGGACGGTTATGTGATGAAAGCGACGTCTATGGCGGAAGCATTTGCAGGGGTCGGCTGGGGAACATACCGCAAAGCCTCGGAAGTAACAGAGTGGAAGCCGGGAGACATCATGAGCATGGAAGGGCATGTGTGGATTTGTCTCGGCATGTGCGGCGACGGCAGTGTGCTGTTGATGCATTCTTCACCGCCGGGTGTGAGAATCAGCGGTACATACATGGCGGACGGTAGTAAAAGCCAGGCTGTGGAACTGGCGGAACAGTGCATGCGCAAGCAGTATCCGCTCTGGTTTGACAAATACCCTGAATGCGGTGTGAAGCACAATTATCTGACAACGGCGGCACAGATGCGGTGGAATGAGACGTTATCGGACGAATACGGCATTCAGGAAATGAATGCTTATGAAACGGTGGAATTTTTATTTCAATAGTCAGACAGAAGGAGTACGGTATGACAAAGAAAGAACTGGCAAAGGAAATTATTGAGAGACTCAAAGAAGAGTACCCTGACGCGGATTGTACACTGGACTATAATCAGGCGTGGAAGCTTCTTGTGAGCGTGCGCCTTGCCGCCCAGTGTACCGATGCGCGGGTCAATGTGGTGGTGCAGGATTTGTATGCGAAGTTTCCGGATGTCAACGCGCTGGCAGAGGCGCCTGTTGAGGAAATTGAGGCGATAGTGAAGCCTTGCGGTCTCGGACACAGTAAGGCGCGGGATATCAGCGCTTGTATGAAGATGCTGCGTGACAAGTATCACGGAAACGTGCCGGACGATTTTGATAAACTGCTGGAACTTCCGGGCGTAGGCAGGAAAAGCGCGAACCTGATTATGGGCGACGTGTTCGGAAAACCTGCAATTGTCACGGATACACATTGCATCAGACTCGTAAATCGTATGGGACTGGTGAAGGATCTAAAAGAACCGAAGAAAGTGGAGATGGCATTGTGGAAAATTATACCTCCCGAGGAAGGCAGCGATTTCTGCCACAGGCTTGTAAATCACGGCAGAGAGGTGTGTACGGCGCGCACGAAGCCGTTTTGTGACAAATGCTGCCTTCGGGACATTTGTGCACAGAATATATAATAAATGATAAATTTATAAACAATTTGTGGATAACTATGTGAATAATCTGAATGGACTGGAACGAAACAATGGGAAAAAATCAAACTTGCATTTATGCGAAAAAGTGCGGCGGATGTGATTATCAAGGGGTTAAGTATGAAAAACAGCTTGCAATGAAACAAAAGACGGTGGAAATGCTATTGTCTGACAATTGCAGGGTGGACAACATCATTGGGGCACAAAATCCCTATCACTACCGCAATAAAGTGCACGGTGTTTTTGGCAGAGACAAAAAAGGTACTGTATTTACCGGAATTTATCAGCAGGGAACGCACAATATCATTCCTGTTGAAAATTGCCTGATTGAAAACGAAACTGCTTCGCAGATTCTTAGAACGTTAAGTAAGCTGGTACAGTCCTTTCAACTGAAAGTGTACGACGAAGACCGCCGGACGGGATTGTTCCGTCACGCGCTTATCAGGGTCGGACACGCTACAGGACAGATTCTGGTGGTACTGGTGTTGTCAGACCCGGTTTTCCCATCCAAAAATAATTTTATTTCAGCGCTTCTGCAGACACACCCCGAAATTACATCGATTGTTCTGAATGTCAATCAGAAGAGAACCAATATGATTCTCGGTGATAAAAACATTGTTTTGTACGGAAAAGGCTATATTGAGGACAGGCTTTGCGGTTTGACATTCCGCATTTCACCGCAGTCATTTTATCA
Source organism: uncultured Lachnospiraceae bacterium (assembly GCA_910584325.1). GTDB lineage: Bacteria > Bacillota > Clostridia > Lachnospirales > Lachnospiraceae > MGBC120314. The sequence continues at coordinate 42,488 of CAJTZH010000009.1, forward strand.
GGTCAATTCACGGCAGACGGAAGTACTCTATCAGAAAGCGTTGGAATTTGCCGGACTGACAGGAACGCAGCGCGTTATCGACGCGTATTGCGGCATCGGAACAATCGGAATGGCGGCGGCAGCCCGCGCGGGCGAAGTTATCGGCGTGGAATTAAACAAGGCGGCGGTTGACGACGCCCGCGTCAATGCGAAGCTGAACGGGATAAAAAATATCCGCTTTGTAAACGGCGACGCCGGAAAATTTATGGTAAAAATAGCAGGCGCACATGAGAATGCGGACGTGGTTTTGATGGATCCGCCGCGCGGCGGAAGCACGGAAGAATTTATGGAAGCCGTGCGGATTCTGGCGCCGCAGAGAGTGGTTTATATTTCCTGTAATCCGGTGACGCTTGCAAGGGACTTAAAGGTGTTTTCGAAAAAAGGGTATCGTGCAGAACGGATTGTTCCGGTGGATATGTTTGCGTTTACGGAGCATGTTGAGTGCGTCGTTCTGCTTACTAAAAAAAGGAGATAATTCAACAATGAAACTAAAAAACATTCTTATCGTAGTAAGCGATATGAAGAAATCAATTTCTTTTTATAAAGAGCTGTTCGGACTGGAAGTGATTCTTGATAACGACGGCAACGTCATTATGACGGAGGGACTTGTACTTCAGGATATCAGATACTGGGAGACATTTTTGAACAGAGCGTGTATACCGCGAAACAATATGTCCGAATTGTATTTTGAGGAATCAGACTTAGAGGCTTTTGTAAAAAAACTGGAAAATTACCATGAGCCGATAGCATATGTCAATACCCTTATGACCCACAGCTGGGGGCAAAAAGTGGTGCGGTTCTATGACCCGGACGGAAATTTAATAGAGGTGGGGACTCCGTTGTAAAATGTACTGAAAAAAATGCGGACTATTCCAAAACGGTAAAAATCATGTCTTTGGTATTGTATAATACAGATACAAGACTAACAAAAGGAGATGATAATTATGACGAACTGTGATAACAAGAGACCGTGCCCCTGTACATATGATTGTCCAAGGCACGGGAAATGCTGTGCCTGCGTGGCGCATCATAGGGACCATAATGAAGGGGTACCGGGATGTTTCTTTTCTAAAGAGGCAGAAGCGACATATGACAGAAGCATAGAAGCGCTTTGTCGTGACAAGGGAATCATTTAAAAGCAGCATTTTGTATTTGAAACAGTATAAAAACTAGCGTCGTCTGGAGTGAAAAGGAAACACTTCATGAGAAATGGAGGTCAACAATGGAAAAACCGATTTATACAGGATTATCGCACGTGTGTATTTTTGTAGATGATGTGGAGGAAGCATTCCGCTATTATCAGAGAATTTTGGGCGCTGTTCCAAATCAACACATTCCGCACTGGAAGAATAAAGGCTTTTTTGAGGCGGGAGGGTTTATTGAAGAGGCGGAGGAAGCAGAAGTTTCTATCGGTTTCATGGATGTGCCGGGAACAAAGTTTACGATTGAGCTGATGTGCTATCATTACCCGGAGGGGCGGAAAGAGCCGATGGTTTTCAAGGCAAATGATATCAGCGGAGCGAGACATGTGGCGTTGAAAGTCATTAATATTGAAGAAGCATTTGAATACATCAAATCACAGCCGGACGTGACGTTAATCAATACAACACGAGATTACAGGGTATATCAGATTAGCAAGACAGAACCTTCCGATTTTTATTTTTTTGATGAGCAAAAAGAGAACGACGCAGAGGGAAAGCAGAAGGCAGCCGATATTTTAGGCAATACAAAATATTTTTATTTTATTGATAAATACGGGCTTCAGTGGGAGTTTGAACAAGGGCATACGGATATCGGAGATTAATTTTATTTATATGTTTTCCCGATGATAAATGGAATATAAAACAATTCATAAAAAGGAACGATATCAATGCGTGAGTCATTATTACAACATTTAAAACAGGTTTCTCCGGAAGAACAAAGCTATCGGGAGGGTAATACACAGATTATCAAAGAATTGTACGCAAACAGCGGGTTGGGAGAAGTGGACAAAAACTGCCTTTTAAAGCAGGGAAATCTGGTGACAGTGCGCCCTCACAGCAGATTCGTGAATTTTCCGAAGCACAGGCATAACTTTATTGAAATTATGTATGTGGCGGAAGGAAGTATCACGCATCTTATTGAGGGACAGGAAATCGTGATGACAAAAGGCGATATTCTGCTGATGAATCAGCAGGTGGAACACAGTGTTCGGAAAGCTTCGTATGACGATATCGGAATTAATTTTATCGCGCTGCCGGAGTTTTTTGAAATCCCGCTGCAGATGCTGAAAAAGGAAAACGTGCTGGCGGAATTTATCGTCGGTACGCTCAGACAAAAAGAGAAGCTTGCGCATTACATGTTATTTCATCTGCAGGGAGTCCACGCGGTAGAAAATCTGATGGAAAACATGATTGAATCCATGATTTTTGACAAGCAGGACGAGGCGCTGCAAAATCAATATTCGATGGGACTTGTATTTTTGTATCTGCTGGAGCATTTAGAACATCTGAGCCGGAAATCGACTATGAATTATAAAGAAATGCAGCTTCAGACAGTGCTGCAGTATATCCAGACAGATTATAAAGACGCGAATCTGACGAAAATAGCCGAGGATTTGCACCAGTCGGTTTCCGTGTTAAGCAAAAAAATAAAAACGGAGACGGGTTACAATTTTCAGGAGCTGTTACAGCGCAGGCGGTTTGGGCAGGCAGTGAAATTTCTGGTAGAAACGGATTTGTCGGTCGAGGAGATTGCGGTATTGGTCGGGTATGAAAATCTGAGTTATTTTTACCGCCAGTTTCAGAAACGGTATCATATGACGCCGAGGAATTACCGCATTGAGCATAGAGGGGACGCCGTCATACATATTTAACAACAGAAAATAAGGACAGTTTCTTAGTCAAATAAAGGGCTAAAAAATCTGTCCTTATTTTGTTATAGTTATCCCATCAATAAACTATTTGGAGATGGTGAAATGGTACGGAAAGCATTTAAAATGAAATTGTATCCGGGGCAGAAAGGCGAGTATAAGAAAAGACACAACGTGCTCTGGCAGGAAATGAAAGACATGATTCACGAATATGGCGGCAGTAATTATTCCATTTTTCTTGACGAGGAGACCAATATATTATATGGATATATCGAGCTCGAAAATGAGGAAAAATGGGCGAAAGGAGCAGATACTGAGATTAACAGGAAATGGTGGGATTACATGGCGGATATTATGGAGACGAATCCTGACAACAGTCCGGTTAGTGTGGATTTGCTCCCGGTGTTTCATCTTGATTAGGAGGAGCTCATGCAGAATATAGTTTATTATCTGGCGGTTGATATCGGAGCGTCCAGCGGACGTCATATTCTTGGACATTTGGAAAACGGCGTCATGAAGACAGAAGAAATTTACCGGTTTACAAACGGCATGAAGGAATCAGACGGCAGGAAACTCTGGGATACAGAGTATTTATTTTCAGAGATAGTCAACGGATTGAAGCGGTGCAAAGAGGCGGGCAAAATTCCCGCGAGTATGTCGATTGATACATGGGCGGTGGATTATGTGCTGCTGGATGATGCGGATAAGCAGGTTGGAGACACTTATGCGTACCGTGACAGCCGCACAAAGGGGATGGACGAAGTGGTATACGGTCTTATTGACGAGAGCAGTCTCTATGCGAGAACCGGTATTCAGAAACAGATTTTTAATACAATTTATCAGCTAATGGCGGAAAAAAAAGAGCATCCCGAATACTTTAACCGGGCGCGGACCTTTTTGATGCTGCCGGATTATTTTCAGTTCCGTTTAACGGGAGTAAAAAAATCAGAATATACGAACGCGACTTCCACACAGCTTGTCAATCCGGATACAAAACAGTGGGATTGGAAACTTATTTCCATGCTGGGATATCCGAAAAAACTGTTTTTGCCGCTTGAGGCGCCGGGAACGGTTGTGGGAAATCTCACAGAAGAAATCATGCGGCAGGTGGGATTTGATACGCAGGTAGTACTATGCGCAAGCCATGATACTGCGTCTGCCGTGATGGCAGTGCCAAGTGAAGAAGACAGCGCGCTCTATATCAGTTCCGGTACATGGTCGCTGCTGGGAACGGAACTGCCGGAGGCGGTTTTAACCAGTCAGAGCATGCAGAGTAATTTTACAAACGAGGGTGGTTATGATTACCGGTTCCGTTATTTAAAAAACATTATGGGATTGTGGATGATTCAATGTCTGCGTCACGAACTGGACGATGCGGTTACATTTGAAGAGCTGTGCAGGCTGGCTCAGGAAAATCAGTCGTTTGGGTCAAGGGTTGACGTAAACGATGCAATGTTTCTGGCGCCGGACAGTATGACGGAGGCAGTCAAAACGTATTGCAGAAATATAAAGCAGAAAGTTCCGGAAACGACAGGCGAACTTGCTGCGGTGATGTATCAGAGCCTTGCGGAGTGCTACAACGAAACGGTCAGGCAAATCGAGGATAATATCGGAAAACAATTTGAGCGTATTTACATTATCGGCGGAGGCGCCCATGTGGAGTTCCTGAATCAGATGACGGCTGATTTAACGGGAAAAACAGTGTTTGCGGGACCGAGTGAGGCAACTTCTGTTGGAAATCTGACGGCTCAGATGATTCGGGCGGAAGAATTTGCAAATTTATCGGAAGCAAGAAACTGTGTAAAACACGCTTTTGCAATCAAAAAGTATTCTCCAAAGCAGTAAAATGGAAAGGGAAAGGTGATTTTCATGACAATAAAAGAGCGATATGAATCAGCAAAAGCAGTGTATCAGGAGATTGGCGTGGACACGGACAACGCGATGGAGATATTAAAAAAAATACCGGTTTCCATGCACTGCTGGCAGGGTGACGATGTTATTGGGTTTGACCGGAAAGGCGGACTGACCGGAGGGATTCAGACGACGGGAAATTATCCGGGAAAAGCGCAGACACCGGAAGAACTTTTGGCGGACATGGAAGAGGCGATGACGCTGATTCCCGGTGCAAAGAAGATAAATATACATGCAAGCTATGCCGTTTTTGAGGACGGGGAGTGGGCGGACAGGGACGCTCTGGAACCAAAACATTTTAAACGCTGGGTGGAATTTGCCAGAAAACATAACTTAGGACTCGACTTTAATCCGACATTTTTCTCCCATCCAAAGGCAGAAAATAGCACGCTGACCAGTCCTGACGAAGAAATACGCAAGTTCTGGATTCGCCATGGTCAGGCGTGTATTCGGATTTCGCAGTATTTTGCGCAGCAGACCGGGATTCCCTGCGTAATGAATATCTGGATTCCCGACGGCTTTAAAGATTATCCTGCCGACCGTCTTGGACCGCGGGCCAGATATAAGGCTTCTCTTGATGAAATTCTTGCGGTTCCTTATGACAAATCCAAAGTCTATGTCTGTGTGGAATCCAAAGTGTTCGGGATTGGGCTGGAGGCATATACCGCCGGTTCCGCCGAATTTACGATGAACTATGCCGCAATCAAAGAAGGCTGCATTCCTCTGATGGACAACGGGCATTACCACCCGACGGAAATGGTGTCGGATAAGATATCGTCCATGCTGCTTTTTCATGATAAAATTGCCCTTCACGTTACAAGACCGATGCGTTGGGACAGCGACCATGTCGTGCTTTTGGATGATGAGACCAAAGAAATCGCAAAGGAAATTGTGAGAAATGACGCCATAGAGAGGGTATTTATCGCACTGGATTATTTTGACGCAGGAATAAACCGTATCGGCGCATGGGTAACGGGCATGAGAAATATGCAGAAAGCATTGTTGTACGCGCTTCTTCAACCGAAGAAAAAGCTTAAAGAGCTTCAGGATACCATGCAGTTTACGGAATTAATGATGTGGCAGGAAGAATTAAAGACTTATCCGTTCGGCGACGTCTGGGATTACTACTGCGAATCGGAAAATGTACCTGTAAAAGGGAGCTGGTTTGACGAAGTGAAACGATACGAAACAGAAGTGTTATCAAGACGATAATAAAATGCAGCCGTAAGGAACAATGTAGATTACGGCTGCATTTTCTTTTATTTTTCGTACAAAAATTTCTCCGGTAACGAAACCTTAAAATCTACGGCAAGGTCGCGGAAATTCTGCGGCGTGATGGTCTGTAATTTGTCCGGCCGCATGGAGAGCGTTTTCACCAGAATCTCGGCGGATTTTTCGACGGTATGCATCAACCCGAAAGTCAAATCGAAATCCTCTCCCGAAGCAAACATTCCGTGATGCGCCCAGATTGCGACATCATACTGCTTCATCAATTCACTCGTAGCTGCCGCGATTTCTCTGCCTCCCGGAACCATCCACGGCACGACGCCGATACCGTCCGGAAAAACAACTGGACATTCGGTTGCCATCTCCCAGAGCTCTCTTGTAAAGACTTCGTCCTTTAGGGGAAGTACAAATGTCAGGGCAATTACATTTGTGGGGTGGGCATGATAAATGACGTGGTGTCTTCCTGACGATACGCTCATTTTGACTTCATGGTTCATCAGGTGGGACGGCAGCTCCGAGGTCGGTCTTTTGCCGTTTACCAGTCCCCATACAATGCGGTAATTCTCACCCTTATCGTCTAATTCAATAATGCAGACAGAATCTTCCGGTTTAATAAGAATATTTCGAAAATATTTTCCGCTTCCTGTTACAAGGAAGTATTCGTTCGCAAGTTTTGGAACGGTTGTCCCAATCGGCTCCCATTGTTTTGGAACAAACTGTTCCTTCACGGAATTCACTTCTTCCGGTTTGATGCGGTAAGAAAGATTTCCGCCGTTGCGCTCATGCCATCCCTGTTCCCAGCCGTCGTTTGCCATGCGCATAAATCCCAGTACAAATTCCGCGTCCAATACATTCATATTGATAAAAACCTCCTGATTCTGATAAAATAATTTTTAGTGATATTTATTATAAGGTTTTTTCTGTTTTTTGTTAAGGTCTTAATTTAACTAAAATATTGTCCTTATTTTCCGAAACGGGAATCGGGCGGCAGTGATTATTTGTTTTTTATTGTTATTCTTGCATTTTGTGTTATAATAGATGACAGCGGATTTTGCGTTGAGAGTAGGAGAGAGGGCATGAGCAGTGAAAAAACGGGACTTGTCTTAGAAGGCGGCGGGATGCGGGGAATATATACCGCAGGCGTTCTGGATGTATTTATGGAAAACGGAATTTGTTTTGACGGGGTGCTGGGCGTATCTGCCGGCGCGATTCACGGCTGTTCCTATGTGGCGGGTCAGAAAGGGCGGAATATCCGATACTACAAGAAATATTGTAAGGATAAACGTTTTATGAGTTTCCGTAATTTTCTTTTGACGGGAAGCATTGTAGGAGAACAGTTCTGCTATCATGAACTGCCCGAAAGATTAGAAGTCTTTGATTATCAGGCGTTTTTACAAAGTCCCATGGAGTTTTATGTGGGATGCAGTAACGTTGAGACGGGAAAGGCGGAATATCTCCGGCTTACTGATATGAAAGAGGAAATAGACTTGCTTCGTGCTTCGGCATCTCTTCCGTATGTTTCGAAGATTGTCCATGCGAAGGGCATGAAGCTGTTGGATGGAGGATGCACAGACAGTATTCCGGTCCGGGCGTTCCGGGATATGGGCTTTACGAAGACGGTAGTGGTGCTGACACAGCATAAGGGATATGTGAAAAAGCCGGAAAACAATGTGATTTCCAAATTTTTTTACAGAAAATATCCTGCGTTTACGGAGGCAGTCAGGAAACGTCCCGAGACTTATAACCGGACGATAAAAGACATAGAAGCGTGGGAGCAGGCGGGAGAGATTTTTGTAATCCGCCCCACTGCTCCGCTTGAAGTGGAACGCACAAAATCAAATCCCGACGAGCTTCAGAAAGCATACGATGCGGGACGAAACGATGCTTTGGAAAAACTTGATGCAATGACGGAATGGATGAAAAAATAATTTAATGGCCGTTGGTCAGGAGGAGTTATTATAATGAAAAAAGTTGTTAAATTTGGCGGCAGTTCGCTTGCCAGCGCGGAGCAGTTTAAAAAAGTCGGCGATATTATTCATGCGGACGATTCAAGAAAGTATGTTGTGCCGTCAGCGCCGGGAAAACGATTTTCCGAAGACACCAAGGTAACGGATTTATTATATAAATGTTATGACGAAGCCGTTGCAGGACAGAAGGAGTATGAAAAAGTTCTCGAAGAGATTAAAATGCGCTACAAGGAAATTATTGCGGGTCTGGGTTTAAAACTTTCGCTGGACAAAGAGTTTGAAGTCATTAACGAGAAATTTCTGAACAGGGCGGGCAGCGATTACGCGGCGTCCCGCGGCGAGTACTTAAACGGCATTGTTATGGCGAATTATCTTGGATATGAATTTATTGACGCGGCAAAAGTGATATTTTTTGATGAAGACGGTAATTTTGACGCGGAAAAGACGGACCGTGTTCTTTCAAGAAAATTAGAAGGCGTTGAGAGAGCGGTTATTCCGGGCTTTTACGGCGTTTGTCCGAACGGGGCGATAAAGACGTTTTCAAGGGGAGGCTCCGATGTGACAGGGTCGATTGTCGCAAAGGCGGCGAAAGTAGATTTGTATGAGAACTGGACGGACGTTTCAGGATTTTTGACAGCGGATCCGAGAATTGTAAATAATCCCGAGTCTATCAAGATAATCACATATAAAGAGTTACGGGAGCTTTCATATATGGGAGCGACGGTTTTGCACGAAGATGCCATTTTCCCCGTAAGACAGGAAGGGATTCCGATTAACATAAAGAATACAAATGCGCCGGAAGACGAAGGTACGTTAATCGTCGGCGATACCTGCAGGAAACCGAGTCATACGATTACCGGCATCGCAGGTAAGAAGGGATTTACGGCTGTCAATATCGAGAAAGATATGATGAATTCGGAAATAGGATTCGGACGTAAGGTTTTACAGGTATTTGAAGACTGCGGCATTTCCTTTGAACATATTCCGTCCGGCATCGATACGATGACGGTTTTTGTTCATCAGACGGAATTTGAGGAAAAAGAGCAGAAGGTTTTATCGGGAATCAATCGTCTTGCAAAACCGGATGCAATTGACCTGGAAGCGGACCTTGCGCTGATTGCCGTTGTGGGCAGGGGTATGAAATCTAATCACGGTACGGCTGCCAAGATTTTTGAGGCGCTGGCGAAATCCGATATTAATATTAAAATGATTGACCAGGGTTCGAGTGAGCTGAATATTATTATCGGCGTGAGAAACGAAGATTTTGAAAAGGCAATCCGCGCTATATATGAAATATTTGTTTTTGAAGAGTAAGGGAACAAATTTAGGAGGTATGGATGATGAATAAGATTGCAAGTTTTACGGTGAATCATATTGATTTGCTGACGGGAGCGTATGTTTCCAGACGTGATAAAGTGGGAGCAGAGGTTATCACTACATTTGATTTACGGTTTACAAGACCAAACGAAGAGCCGCCGATGGATACGCCGGGTATTCACACGATTGAGCATCTTGGCGCGACCTTTCTTCGAAATCACCCTGTCTGGTCGGAAAAGACCATTTATTTCGGACCGATGGGATGCCGGACAGGATTTTATGTTATCTTTGCAGGCGATTTGCAGTCGGAAGATATATTAGACGTTCTACGTGAAATGGCAGATTATGTGTTGGGCTACGAGGGTGATATTCCGGGTTATTCGCCTAGAGACTGCGGCAATTATCTTGATAACAACCTGGCGTTGGCAAAATACTACATGAAAAAGTATAAGGCGGAAGTACTGGATAATCCCGTTAAAGAGAGACTGGTTTATCCGGAATAAATATTACGGTATAAAAAAGGGCGCTCCGGAGTTCAAAATCCGGAACGTCCTATTTTTACAGGCTTGGAAAGAGCAGGTTTAGAATAAGAGGTCTCCATATGTAGGAATCGGCCATGCGTTTTTGTCAACGATTAACTCCAGTTCGTCAACCGGTTTTCTTAGTGCGTCCATGGCAGCTTTGACGCTGTCTCTGTAGAATTCGGCCTGTGATTTTGCGTCGGTTATTGTTTCTGCTTTTGCTTTAACACTGATTAATGCTTTTAAGGCTTTCTTCGTCTCGCTGATAAGTGCGGAAACGTCAATCAGCGTTTCTTTTTCGGCGGAAATATCTGCTTCGTCTGCCGCAGCCGCAATTTCATTGATGGAAGCGGCCACATCCGTTGCGTAACCGATAACTGCCGGAAGGATTTCTTTTTGTGCCATTTTAATCATGGTCTGCGCTTCGACATTGATAACTTTGGTGTACGTTTCATACAGAACTTCCGCACGCAGCTCCAGTTCGGTCTTGGACATAATACCGAATTTTTTGAATAAGGCAACCGCCTTATCTGTCACAAGCGATTCTGTAGCGGCAACCATGGAGCGTATATTCGGAAGTCCTCTTTTTTCAGCTTCTTTTACCCATTCATCGGAATATCCATTGCCGTTAAATACAATTCTTCTATGTTCTCTCATAAAATCGGCAATAACGTCGTCTACCGGTTTCCCTGCCTCAATCGCGTCGGCTGCGTCGCAAAAACTTTCGGCAACAATCGCGTTTAATACGGTGTTAGGCATGGAAATAGAGTCTGCAGAACCGACCATACGGAATTCAAATTTATTTCCGGTAAAGGCAAACGGCGACGTTCTGTTACGGTCCGTGTTATCTTTATCCAGGATAGGGAGCGTGCTTACGCCAAGGTCAAGCTTGCCGCAGTCAACCGGTGTGTCGGCAACGCCTTTTTCGCAAATCTGTTCCACAATATTTTCAAGCTGGTCTCCTAAGAATATGGAGATAATTGCCGGCGGCGCTTCGTTGGCGCCGAGTCTGTGGTCGTTACCGACATCGGATGCAGACTGGCGGAGCAAATCGGCGTGTGTATCGACTGCTTTCATAATGCAGGCGAGCGTCAGCAAAAATAATTTATTATTTCCCGGGTCTTTTCCCGGAGAAAGAAGATTCACGCCCGTGTCGGTGCCAAGAGACCAGTTATTGTGTTTGCCGGAACCGTTGACGCCGGAAAATGGTTTTTCGTGTAAAAGGCATGCCATATCATATTTGTCTGCAACCCGCTTCATAACTTCCATAACAAGCAGATTATTGTCTACGGCAATGTTGGCGGTGGTGTAAACCGGAGCGACTTCGTGCTGTCCCGGAGCCACTTCATTATGCTGTGTGGTAGCGGTTATGCCCAGTTTCCACAGTTCATCGTTTAATTCACGCATAAAAGCGCCGACTTTTTCAGGAATAACGCCGAAATACTGGTCTTCCAGTTCCTGACCCTTTGCAGGCGCCGCGCCGAATAACGTTCTGCCGGTGTAAATTAAATCTTTTCGCTGAAGAAATTTGTCCTTATCCACAAGGAAATATTCCTGCTCCGGTCCGACGGAAGCAACGACTTTTGTGGCATCGGAATTTGGATTTAGTAGTTTGACAATACGTACTGCCTGTCGGCTTACGGCTTCAATGGAACGTAGAAGCGGTGTCTTTTTGTCGAGCGATTCACCGGTGTAAGAACAAAACGCAGTCGGGATACAAAGAATTGTACCGATGGCGCTCTTTTTTAAGAAAGCGGGCGACGTACAATCCCAGACGGTATAGCCTCTTGCCGAGCAGGTAGCGCGGGTTCCGCCTGACGGGAACGAAGAGGCATCCGGTTCGCCCATCAGAAGCTGCTTACCGGTAAATTCTGTAATCATCTTTCCGGAATCGTCCGGGTGAGAGATAAAGGAGTCGTGTTTTTCAGCAGTGAGACTGACAATGAGAGGCTGAAACCAGTGCGTAAAGTGTGTGGCTCCGTTTTCAATCGCCCAGTCCTTCATTGCCTCCGCAATAACGTCTGCGTCAGCTAAAGAAAGTTCTTCACCTGCTTCCATTGTGTTTCTTAAATTCCTGTAAGTACTCTTTGGCAGACGGTCTTTCATGACATCGTCAGAAAAAACATATTCTCCAAAGATTTTCGTTAAGTTTGTTTCCATAAACTCCATCCTTTCCGCTTTTGCCTGAAGACCAATGGGAGAAAGCATCCGGCGGTTTCCCATTAAAAAAAGGCGCCCTCAAAAGAGGGACGCCTTTGTCCAGTCAAGCATATATTATTTTCTTCTTTACATAAAATAAACTATTTTGGAAGAAAATGCAAGTGTTTTTTGTATTTTCCTTAAAATATTATTTTATTGAGTAATAACATCAACCCTTACAGCCTGAACAACCAGACGTACATCGTCGTTTGAAGTACAGGTTGAGAGCGTAACGGTTTTGCTGTCAGAAAAAATATCTACCGAATTCTGATGCGCCGATGCCTGAATCATTGAATTTATGTAAGTGAAAAAGGCATCGCTGTTATTAAATACGGTCGTGTATGTGGAACTGATAGCCGGCGTCTTGTGTACGGAATAGATTTCGTATTTGTATATCTTGTCCTCAATATAGAAGTAGAAATATTTATTATCACCCGTAGTAAAGAAATCAGCTTTTTCGTAGCGGTTTAAAAGACCAAACATGGAACCGTTCTTCATGTTATGACCGTAGATAATGGCATTCTGTGATTCAATTCCGTCCGCGTTGCGGCTGTCAATAAACAGCGTACCGTTTTTAGCAGATTCCCCTGTTATGGTATGATGCAGATAGTAGTCGTTATCTGTACCCTGGACAACAGGAAGGAGGACGTTAAGCGCCGGTATCTGTAAATATCCCACGGCATCCTGATTTAAGTCAAGGAGTGCCTGATGATTATAATTGGTCAGCAATACGCTTTCAGGTCCCGCAGCGGTCGTTGTGTCTGTAGTGTTGGTATTGTTTTTGTCTGCGGTTGTTGGCTTCTTGGTATCTTCTGCGAAGACGGATTGTTCCACATCGGAATAAATCTTGTCGCCCTTGCGGTAATCCAAAAGACTCTTGACCAGCATGGTGCCGGAAATCAAAAATACAATCAGCGCAACACAGAACACCGCGCGCCGTATCATAACCTTACGTCTGCGCCGCCTGCGCCGCTCGGCACGCGACATAGTTGATTTATTCTTGTGTGGACGGATAGATTCGCCTGTAGGTTCTTCCCCGGGTTCTTCT
>CAJTZH010000010.1 GCA_910584325.1 uncultured Lachnospiraceae bacterium
ACCCTGGACACCCTGATTAAGAGTCAGGTGCTCTACCAACTGAGCTAATCGCGCGTGTCAATATTTTGTTCTTTAACACAGAAGTTATTATACCCAATTGTTTTTAATTATGCAAGCATTTTTTTCAAAAAATGTAAAAAATTTGTCTCTTCATATTTTTCCCTGTTGAAAGGACGGGCCTTTTGACTTATAATGAACATACAAAACGATGTGGAGGCACCACCAATGAATGACAATGACAAGAAGAACTCATTCTTTAACACAAAGTACCTTTCTGTGAGCTTTTATGCCCTTCTGGTCATCTTTTTAGGTACGCTTATCATTAAGGCACTTACGGACTGGCAGTCTGTTGCCGGAATTATTAATGCTTTTTTAAAAGTTCTATCACCATTTATTTTAGGTTTTTGTATTGCGTTTATTCTCAACCCGCTTGTTGAATGGATTCAGAAAAATATCTGTAATAAACTGCTGCGCCTCAAGAAAGAAAAACCGGCGCGTATCGTATCCATGATTTTAACGTACATATTAATTATCGGTCTGCTGGCATGGCTATTAATGGTGGTTATTCCGCAGATTTACTTTAGTCTTGTAGATTTAATTGATTTGATTTCCGCCCAGTATTTTGTAATTGTAAAAAAACTGGATGAGCTTCCTGAAGAATGGCACAATATCAATCTGGAATATATATCGGATATGATTAAAAATTACATTCCTCAGCTCGTTACATATATTACAGGTATTACAACAAACTTAATTCCACTGCTGTACAATACGTCCATAACCGTTATTAAAACGCTTGTCAATATTCTGATGGGTATTATTATTTCCATTTATATGCTGGGCGATAAAGAGAATCTCATGAAAACTGCAAGACGGTTTGTTTCCGTTATTATTCCGTCGCGAATCAGCAGACGATTTTTTGAGGTGTCTCATGAAAGCGTTAATATTTTCAGCAGTTATGTAATCGGCAAAACCGTTGATTCTATTATCATTGGTATTATCACCTTTATTATTATGAATATATTCCGGCTGAATTTCAGCCTGTTAATCAGCGTCTGCGTAGGCGTAACCAACATGATTCCTTATTTCGGTCCGTTTATCGGCGGCGCTGTAGGCGCTGTGATACTGTTAATCCAGTCGCCGCTTTCCGCAGTGATATTCGCCGTGTTAATTCTGGTCATCCAGCAGTTCGACGGATTATACCTCGGTCCGAAGATTCTCGGACAGTCTACCGGTTTAAAGCCGCTCTGGGTTATTTTTGCCATACTGGCAGGCGGAAGTATGTTCGGAGTAATGGGTATGCTGATAGGCGTACCAACCGTCGCTGTATTATCTTATATTTTAAATATATTTATCGAACACAGAATGGACAGCAGGGATATTCAATATCACGAGGACGGTAAAGTCCACTCCATTAACAAGAAACGAAAGGAAACAAACAAATGAGACTTCGCAACGTTAAGGGTTCCAGAGATGTTATGCAGGAGAGCGAGTATGTATTTGCGGACCCGGAACACACTGCGGGAACGTGGCATGACATATTTGGCAATCGCAATCCGCTCCACATTGAAATTGGTATGGGGAAAGGTATGTTTATCACGACGCTTGCCTCGCAAAATCCCGATATTAACTATCTGGGAATCGAAAAATATTCCAGTGTCCTCGTCCGTGCCGTAGAAAAACAGAATATATTGAAACTTCCTAATTTGAAATTTATTCGCATGGATGCCGAAAATATTACATCCGTCTTTGGTAAAGGGGAAGTTGATTTCATTTATCTGAATTTTTCGGACCCCTGGCCAAAAGACCGTCATGCCAAAAGAAGACTGACCTCCAAGGAATTTTTTTCCAGATATGATATTATTTTAAAAAAGGATGGCGAAGTTCATTTTAAAACAGATAACCGCTCTTTATTTGATTTTTCTCTGGAAGAAGTGGAACATGCCGGATGGACATTAAAAAGCTGCACTTTTGACCTGCATCACGACCCAGTATTAAACGAGGGTAATATTATGACGGAATATGAGTCCAGGTTTTCAGCGTTAGGCAACCCCATCCACAAATTAATTGCTTTCAGAAATTAACCAAAGGAGGCTGCTGCACATTAAATTTTATTTGCGGCAGCTCCTATTTTTTATTGTTTTTTTGCAAAAAAGTAGTATTATAGGAAGAGAAATTATAAATAAGAAAGAAGGGATTTCATGGATAAGGTTATTGCAACCCTGCATTCCGTTGAGGAACGTGCCCAGCATATTATGGATGCGACAGCCAACGAGAAGCTTTCCCTGAAAGAATATATTGAAGCCAAAAAGCGCGCTTATGAGAAAAAAGTGAATGACGCCACGGACCTAAAGCTGTCTGAGCTGTCCGCTGCATTACAGCAGCAGTTTGACAATGAATTTAACGAAAAGAAATCAGAAACCGAAAAATTTCTCAACGCCCTGTCAGATGATTTTGAACAAAACCACACCAGAATGGCGCAAGAAATTTTCAGACAGGTTATCGAGGTGTAACATATGCTAAATCAGGTCAGATACAGCGGAATATCTTCCAAAGTAAAAGCAATGTCGGCAGGACTTATCTCTCCCTCCATGTACAAAGAGATTTCATCCATATCGTCCGTTCCCGAATTTACTGCTTATTTATGTGAACATACCCCTTATGGGAAATATTTATTGCAGACGGATATCCGTCTGTTACACCGCGTCGAAATTGAAACGTTCCTCTACAACGGAGTATATGAAGATTTTAAGAAACTTTACCGTTTTGCGGACCAAAACCAGCGTTTTTATTTGAAATTGTATTTTAAGATTTTTGAAATAGAATTTCTTAAAAAATGCATTCGAAGAGTTATGAGCGATAGACATGCTTCAACAACTATTGTTTCTCCGGATAATTTTTTTATGGAACATACCCATCTGAAAACGGATGCGCTTTTATCCGCTTACAATATGTCAGAACTAACGGAACTGCTGAAAGGTACGGAATACCATGATATCATTTTTGTTGTCTTTGCATATCAAAACAGCAGTCCTTTTGACTACGAACTTGCATTAAACCTTTATTACTACCAGACAATATGGAAAACACTCTCAAAAAAATGCTCCGGTCCAGACGCGGATATCCTAACGCACAGTTACGGAATAAGAATTGATTTATTAAACCTGACTTCCATATATAGAGGTAAGTTCCACTTTCATTTGGAGAATGCCAAAGTAATCCCGTTGACGATTCCATGCAATTATAAGTTAAAAAAATCAGAATTGTCAGGATTCGTGCAGTGTTCTTCCATTGCGGAATTTAACGAAATTTTAGCCGCCACTTACTACGGCAGGCATTTCTCTATTGACAATGCCGACACATTAATTCAAAAATACCAGACCGTTTCATGGAATACGGACAAAAAATCCGCCAAAAACAATCCTTATACGATTGCGGCAATATTTTCATATCTTGTCGATAAGGAAGAAGAGCGAAAAAGACTTGTCCGTGCCTTAGAAGCAATCCGGTATGGTCTAAACCAAAGGCAGATTCTAGAATATATTAACGGAGGTTCAATAGAATGATTGTTGATATGAAGTTCCTGACCATTACCGGTCCCAAAGACGATATTGACCGTGTAACGGAACAATACATTTCCAAGTATGAAATTCATTTGGAGAATGCTCTTTCCGAATTAAAGGACGTACAAAAATTACGTCCCTTTGTGAGCGCGAATCCTTACAAAGAACCGTATAACAAAATTCTTTCCTACGAAAAGTACATGCATTTTAATAAGACCGGCTCAAACAATAACGCATGGGATTTTGATTCGGCGATTCAGCTTCTGGATGAAGCGGATAAAAAGTACCGGGAGATTGAAGAACAGAAAAACGAACTCACAACACAACTTGATAGATTGAACAATACAGCGACCTCCATATATCCGTTCCGTGTTCTGGAATACAATATTAACGCAATTCTCGACTTAAAATTTATAAAGTATTCCTTCGGCCGTCTGCCTGCCGTTCAATATGAGAAATTTGTCAAGCTAATGTATGATGAATTAGACGTTATTTTTGTAAAATGCGAAGAAAACAGCGGATTCGTATGGGGTGTTTATTTTGCGCCAAAAACACAGTTTTCCCGGATTGAGGCTATTTTTTCTTCACTGCACTTTGAAAAAACATACATTCCTCATGAGTACGACGGCACTCCTTTTGAGGTTTATACACATATTCAAAAACAAATCCAGACCTACAGAAATGACATAGAATCGCTTGATAAGAAGTTCGCGGATTTTATTCAGAGCAGAATCTCAGAATTTTCATCCGCCAAGACACATCTGGAACGTCTTACGCAAAACTTTGACATTCGGAAACTTGCTGCCATTACAACACATTCCGACAGCAACAACGATTACTTTATTTTATGCGGCTGGATTGCGGCAAAAGACGCGGCCGCGCTGAGTGAAGAAATGGATTCGGAAAAAGAACTTTACTGCTTCACCAACGAACCGTCCGAAGCGACCATCAGTTCACCGCCGACTAAACTTAAGAATCCGCGGATTATTAAACCGTTTGAGATGTACATCAAAATGTACGGTCTGCCGGCTTACAATGAAATCGACCCGACACTGTTTGTAGCGCTGACCTATTCCTTTATTTTCGGCGCCATGTTCGGTGACGTCGGACAAGGATTGTGTCTTGCTGTCGGCGGATTTCTGCTATACAAGCTAAAACACATGAATCTTGCGGCAATTATTTCCTGTGCAGGCGTTTTTTCCACATTTTTCGGATTTATGTACGGAAGTGTATTCGGATTTGAAAATGTGATAGAAGCCAGATGGCTTCACCCCGCAAGCAGGATGATGACACTGCCGTTCATCGGTAAGATGAATACGGTTTTTGTGGTGGCAATTGCTTTAGGAATGCTGCTTATTCTGCTGACCATGATTTTACAGATAATAAATGCCGTCAAGCAGAGAAATATTGAAGGCGTCTTCTTTGACACAAACGGTTTTGCAGGACTTGTATTTTACGGAAGCCTCGTTCTTGTAATTTTCCTTTATATGAGCGGTCATGCCCTTCCGGCAACGGCAGTTTTATTGATTATGTTCGGGATTCCGCTTCTGTTGATTGCATTAAAAGAACCGCTTACCAATCTGGCGGAGAAAAAGACCAAATTAATAGAAGGCGGAAAGGGAATGTTTGTTGTTCAGACGTTCTTTGAATTATTTGAGGTGCTGTTAAGCTATTTTTCAAACACGCTCTCTTTCGTCCGTGTGGGAGCGTTCGCGATTAGCCACGCTGCTATGATGGAAGTTGTACTTATGCTTGCCGGCGCTGAAAACGGCTCTTTAAATATTCTGGTGATTGTTTTGGGAAATATTTTTGTATGCGGTATGGAAGGCTTGATTGTCGGTATTCAGGTTCTCCGTCTGGAATACTACGAAATGTTCTCCCGCTTCTACAAAGGATGCGGAAGAGAATTTGTTCCCTATAAAGTTGCAAAATAATTTTATTTCATTCTCACAAGGAGGTCATTGACATGACAGTTAAAATTTTATTGGCAGTTACACTTATTTTAAGCATTATTCTTCCGTTCGGATATTTCTTAATCGGAGAAAAAACAAAAGGCAGGCTGAAAACAAGTCTTGCCGTTAATTGTTTCTTTTTCTTTGGCACACTGCTTGTATGTACCGTTTTAATGTTTAACGGCAACGTATTTGCCGCAGAGGATGCAGCGGTGACGGCTGCTTCATCCGGTCTGGCAACAGGTCTTGGTTATATCGCGGCCGGCATTGTAACCGGTCTTTCCTGCATCGGCGGCGGTATTGCCGTCGCTTCTGCCGCTTCTGCCGCGCTTGGCGCTATTAGTGAAGATTCAAGTATCCTCGGTAAATCTTTAATCTTCGTAGGTCTTGCGGAAGGTATTGCTCTTTACGGACTGATTATTTCCTTCTCGATTTTAGGTAAACTTTAATGAAAATGTTTTTAATCAGCGACAATATTGACACATATACCGGTATGCGTCTTGCAGGGGTAGACGGTGTCGTTGTCCACGAGAAACAGGTACTTTCCGACAAGCTTAATCAGGTCCTGGCTGACAAAGAATTAGGTATTCTTCTGATTACGGAAAAACTTAGTCAGGAATTTCCCGAGGTGATTAATGATATCAAACTGAACCGGAAACTACCTCTGGTCGTCGAAATACCCGACCGTCACGGTACCGGAAGACGTCCTGATTTTATTACCGCTTATGTAAATGAAGCCATCGGCTTAAAATTATAATGGAGGTTAATATGACTGTTGAAGAAAAGTTAAAACATTTTATTGCCTCTTCTGTTGAGGATGCGCGCATCCAAAGCGAAGCTGTCATTAAAGAATATACGGAAATGTTACAGCGTGATTTACAGGAATTTAAAGAACAGGTCGACGAACAGGCAAAGGAAAAGCTGCGTCTTGAAGAGACGCGCGTCCGCCGCGGCCTGAACCATGATTTGTCTGTGCGGCTCCTTTCCGTAAAGAAAGAGCTGAGCGATAAACATGACGAATTAAAATCGGCGCTTTTTAATGAAGTCCGGGAGCTGATTGACGCATTTCGCAAAACTCCTGACTATGCCGCATTGCTGCAGGAGCAGATTCGTTACGCGCTTTCTTTTGCAAAAGACGATGTTATCACCGTCTATCTTGACCCTGAAGATTCTGCTCTCAAACCTGCTTTATCGAAAATATTTGACTGCAATATTGTTATCAGTGAGTACTCTTTTGGCGGCGGTACGAGAACCGTTATTGAAGAAAAAGACATTTTGATTGATAACTCATTTGATACCCGTTTTGAAGAGCTGACAGAGGATTTTGCATTGAACGGAGGTAGCTCCAATGAGTAATAGAAACATTATCTATGGAATTAACGGTCCCGTTGTCTATATAAAAGGAGCAACGGAATTTAAAATGGCGGAAATGGTCTACGTCGGTAATGAACGTTTGGTCGGCGAAGTGATTGCTCTTGCGAAAGATATGACAACCATTCAGGTTTTTGAAGAAACAACGGGTCTCAAGCCGGGCGAAAAAATCGTCTCAACCGGAGACGCTATCTCCGTGACGCTCGCACCGGGTATCCTCACAAATATTTTTGACGGGATTGAGCGTCCCCTCAGCGAAATTCGTAACCAATCGGGCGCTTTTATCAGCCGCGGCGTCAATGTAGATTCCCTCGACAAAGAAAAACTCTGGGATGTACATATGACCGTATCCGAAGGAACCTATGTAGAAGGTGGATTTATTATCGCCGAAGTACCGGAAACACATGCCATTACGCATAAAGTTATGATACCGCCTGATTTGAAAGGTACGATTGTATCCGTTGTTCCTGACGGAAAATATAATATCACACAGACGATTGCTGTTTTAAAGCTCCGCGACGGCAGCGAAATAAACCTCAGCATGACGCAAAAATGGCCGATTCGCATTCCTCGTCCAGTCAAAAACCGCTTTCCTGCTAACACCCCTCTTGTTACAGGCCAGCGTATTCTTGATACGCTGTTTCCGATTGCGAAAGGCGGTACTGCCGCCGTTCCGGGTGGATTCGGAACGGGAAAAACGATGACGCAGCATCAGATTGCAAAATGGTCTGATGCGGATATTATTATTTACATCGGCTGCGGTGAGCGTGGTAACGAAATGACGCAGGTACTCGAGGACTTTTCAAACCTTATCGACCCGAAATCCGGCAATCCGCTTATGGACAGAACCACTTTGATTGCCAATACATCAAACATGCCTGTCGCCGCCCGTGAAGCAAGTATTTATACAGGCATTACGCTTGCCGAATATTACCGGGATATGGGATATGACGTGGCGATCATGGCAGATTCCACCTCCCGTTGGGCGGAGGCGCTGCGGGAATTATCGGGACGTCTGGAAGAAATGCCGGCGGAAGAAGGTTTCCCTGCTTATCTCGCCTCCAGGCTTTCCGCTTTTTACGAGCGCGCAGGAATGGTACAGAATTTTAACGGCACAAGCGGCTCTGTTTCCATTATCGGCGCTGTTTCCCCGCAGGGCGGAGATTTCTCGGAACCGGTTACACAGAACACCAAACGTTTTGTACGCTGTTTCTGGGGACTTGACAAGTCCCTTGCCTATGCAAGACATTTTCCCGCCATTCACTGGCTTACGAGTTACAGCGAATACCTGAACGATTTGGCTTTGTGGTACAATACCCATGTGGGAGCAAATTTTATAAACTGCCGCAACAGAATCATTACCCTGTTAAATCAAGAAAGCAGTCTTATGGAAATTGTCAAACTGATTGGCAGCGACGTTCTGCCTGATGACCAGAAACTTGTTCTGGAAATCGCCAGAGTAATCCGTCTCGGATTTTTACAGCAGAATGCTTTTCACCCGGAAGATACCTGTGTTCCTCTGGAGAAGCAGCTGAAGATGATGGAACTCATCCTTTACCTTTATGACCGTTCTAAAGAACTGATTAACATGGCAATGCCTGTTTCCGTGCTCAAAGAGGATACCATTTTTGAAAAGGTGATTGCCGTCAAATATGACATACCGAACAACAATCTTGCGATGTTTGACGAGTATTACAAAGCTGTTGATGATTTTTACAATGGCGTTCTTGCCAGAAATTAAGGAGGAACTATGTCAATAGAATATATGGGGCTTGGCGAAATTAACGGACCGCTTATAGCCATAGAAGGCATTAAGGACGGCGCTTATGAAGAAATCGTCGAGATAATTGTAAATCATAAAGAAAAGAAAATCGGAAGAATTGTGGAGATGTATGAAGATAAAGCCGTCATACAGGTATTTGAAAGTACGGACAATATGTCCCTTACAAACTGCCACACACGGCTTACCGGGCATCCTATGGAAATTGCTCTTTCCGAAGACCTTTTGGGCAGAACCTTTAACGGCATCGGCGAACCCGTAGACGGGCTTGGTCCGGTTCTAGCCGAAACCAGGCGAAATGTAAACGGACAGCCTTTAAATCCTGTCGCCAGAGAATACCCGCGTAACTATATCCGCACAGGTATTTCCGCGATTGACGGATTAACGACCCTGATTCGCGGACAGAAACTGCCTATTTTTTCAGGAAACGGTCTTCCCCACGACCAGCTTGCGGCGCAGATTGTCCGCCAGGCGTCCCTCGGCGAAAATACCGACGAAGAATTTGCCATTGTATTCGCCGCTATGGGCGTAAAATATGACGTTGCGGAATATTTTAAGAAAACATTTGAAGAAAGCGGTGTTTCCTCTCATGTGTGCATGTTTTTAAATCTGGCAAACGACCCGGTTGTGGAACGTCTGATTACACCAAAGGTTGCCTTAACTGCCGCCGAATATCTTGCTTTTGAAAAGGGAAAACACATTCTTGTTATTTTGACGGATATGACCTCCTTTGCCGAAGCCATGCGTGAGGTCTCCTCATCAAAGGGTGAAATTCCTTCCAGAAAAGGTTATCCGGGATATCTTTACAGTGAACTGGCGACAATTTACGAACGCGCGGGTATTGTAAAGGATGCATCCGGTTCCGTGACCCAGATACCGATTCTTACTATGCCAAATGACGATATTACACACCCTATTCCTGATTTGACAGGTTATATTACAGAAGGCCAGATTGTCCTCGACCGTATTTTAAACGGACAGGGTGTTTACCCGCCTATCAATGTACTTCCCTCTCTGTCCCGGTTGATGAAAGACGGTATTGGTGAGGGATACACACGCGAAGACCATCAGGATGTCGCCAATCAGCTATTTTCCTGCTATGCCAAGGTCGGCGATGCAAGAGCTCTGGCATCGGTTATCGGCGAAGACGAGTTATCTTTGCTGGACAAGAAATATCTGGAATTCGGAAGGGCTTTCGAAGAACGGTTTGTCGGACAGGATTTCCATGAAAACCGCACGATTGAAGAAACTTTAAACCTCGGATGGGAACTTCTTAAAATCATTCCTCGTTCCGAATTGGACCGTATTAATACAAAGATACTTGACAAATACTATCCTGTCATAGAAAATTAATTCAAGACGGATGCTTTGGAGGTTTTAACTATGAATCCCAATTCATTTCCTACTAAGGGTAATTTAATACTTGCAAAAAATTCTCTTGCTCTTGCAAAGCAGGGTTATGAACTGATGGATAAAAAACGCAATATTCTAATCCGCGAACTAATGGAACTGATAGATAAAGCGTCCTCCATTCAGAAAGAGATTGATACTACATTTACTGCTGCATACGATGCTTTACAGCGGGCTAATATTGAAAACGGCATCCTGACAGTTCAGGAGATTGCCGCTACGATTCCGATAGAAGACGGTATACGCATTAAGACGAGAAGTATTATGGGTACGGAAATTCCGCTGGTCGAAGATACTACGGAAAATCCACCCGTATATCCATTTCATGATGTTTTGCCTTCACTTGATACAGCCAAAATGCATTTCGAGAAAGTAAAGCATCTGACAATTGAACTTTCCATGATTGAAAATTCCGCGTACCGTCTGGCAGCTAATATTAAGAAAACCCAGAAGCGGGCAAACGCTCTCAAAAATATTACGATTCCGTCTTATACCGCGTTGGTATCCTCCATTTCAAACGCCCTTGAGGAAAAGGAACGTGAGGAATTTACCAGACTGAAAGTCATTAAGCGTAATAATATGAAGAAAAAGGCAAAAGGCAATTCATGAAGACAAAGATATTGATATTCATACTGATTTTTTCTCTGGTGCATAACTGCACTCAGATTACATATGCAACCAATACGACAGGTTCCACGGAAGGCGCAACGCAAGCCGAAACAACGCAAAGCAGTGAAAATACCGGCGAAGATACGACAACAGGCAGCGAACCGGGTAACACTACAGGCGATGGCGAGCAGAACTGGCCCGAACCTCCTGCGATTTCCGCAGGAAGCGCTATTTTAATTGACGCCGATACCGGAACCGTGTTATATGATAAAAACAGCCATGTAAAAGGATTTCCCGCAAGTGTTACGAAACTGATGACCGGACTCCTTACCATTGAAAACTGCAGCCTTTCGGAAACCATAACCATTTCACGTAATGCCGAATACAGTGTCGGTCCCGAAGACGCTAAGCTTGATATTCATCAAGGCGAAACATTTACGGTAGAAGAAGCCCTTTATGCCCTTATGATTAAATCTGCCAACGATATCGCGTATGCATTAGGCGAACACATTGCCGGTTCTATTCCTGAATTTGCCAATATGATGAACAGCCGCGCGGCACAACTCGGAGCTTTAAATACCCATTTTTCAAATGCGAGCGGCTTAAGCGACCCTGACCATTATACAACCGCATATGACATTGCCATGTTTTCCCGCGCATGTATGAATAATTCTACACTGACAGAAATTATGCGCACACGGCAATATGTTATCCAGCCGACAAATAAATACGGCTACACCCGTACTTTAAACCAGCGGCATGAAATGCTTATGAAAAACAGCGCTCACTATTATGAATACGCCGCAGGCGGCAAAACAGGTTTTACGGACGAATCAAAATATACTTTATGTACCTTTGCTTCCAAGGATGACATGAACCTGATTGCGGTGGTGCTTTTGTGTGAAACGCCTGACGACCGTTATAAAGATACCCGCGCGTTATTCGATTATGGGTTTAGTAATTTTGAGAAAGTTACTCTGGACTCCTCTGATACAAGCAATCTGCTTTCCGATTCAAGCTACTATCATTCTAACGTTTTCGGAGGCTCTAATGTAACATTTTCACTGGCATCCTCCGCTGTTACCGTGCCAATCGGCGTGACGAGCAGCGACATTCATACCATTATTTCACGCAACACTACCGCAGGCGAGGCTTTTGCAACTGTACAGTTCCAGTATGGTAATGTGATTGTAGGTAATTCAGAATTAACGATGTCAACTACAACCAAAGCAAATACAACAGATAAACCGTCCAATCTTCCGTTTCTTGTAAAAGAGGAGGCTGCGCCGATTGAAGTCAGAAATTATATTGTTATTAACGCTATCGACATTATTTACGGTGTTATTTTCGCCGTATTTCTGATTATCATTCTCCTTGGACTGGTATTTATAAATTATACGGAATATGGAAAAGAAATGCTTAGAACCCGCAAAAGACGCAGAGGTTACCGCAGAAGAAAACTTCGATTTTAGGAGACATTATGGCAGACTATACCGCAGAGACACTTTGGAATCTTATAAAACAACATGAAGGCGAAGAATTTTTTACTTTTAAAGGACTTCCTTTTACCTATACTATCCGCGGCAACGAACTGTTTGTTGACCGCAAGGATAAATCCATTACCCTCGCCACAATTATGCTTTCTTATGAAAACGCCATGAAAATAATAGAAACCGGAAACAGTGTAACCGGTCCCAAAAAGCTTGGTACTTTTGGTGCCAGTTACATATTTCCGGTTTTTAAAAAAATCGGCGTGCTGCCTTAAAAAGTTACTGTTAGTATACTCTGCCTTACAAAAGCGCCTCTCTTATTTTTTCAATCCTATCCGTAGGTATGTTCTCCGACTCACACATCGCTGTAATCATATCTGCCATACTGTTGTTAAACCAGAACTTCTTTTGTCCCTGCATCAGTTTATTGCGGTATTCCGCTTCACTCTTCAACACACGTATAAAGGACAGTTTACCCTTTCTGTATGTACGCACAAATCCCTTCGATGATAATTTCAATAAAAATGTTGCGATTGTTGTTCTGGCATAATTCTTTTGATGGTCCGTATTGATTGCCTCAATTAAATCTCCCAAAGCAATGTCACCCTTATCTCCGCCTAAATCCCATATTGTCTTCATGATAAAAGTTTCTGCTTCACTCAGATTTTTATCTTCATCAAAAAATTCTTCACTCATTTGAGTTCCTCCTTCATACTTTATCAATATTTTTTATATTACTATCTCTTTAGTGTCTATGCAAGCATATTTCCTTACACTTTACTCTATTTATACCTTATATCTTCTAAAATAGAATCAAATTCTATTATGCAATTTATTAATCTATTTGTATTCGATTAGGTTTTGTGATTTTCGCTTATAATATTATAGTAGGCGGAGGCAGCTATGACTATAGAGAAACTTAGAAAAATTATCATAAACAATTTGAATATTCTTTTGAGAAAACATCCCGAAATTACTTTAAAATCATTGAGTCAGAAAATCGGTGCGTCTGATAGTTACATGCATAAAGTCATGTCCGGCTTATGTACGCCGACTCTGGAAAAGCTGGTTTTAATCAGCAATTATTTTAACGTGCCTGTTACCGTTTTGCTGACTGCCAATGATGAAGTATCCCAAGATATTCAGATTATATCCGAGAACTTAAAGAAGCTTCCACCAGAAGCATTGCAAATTACAAAGGAACAGGTAAATTATATGTACAAGACTTCCGTTAAGAGTCCTGATTCTTAGTTTCCTTTTTTCTCTTTTCACGTCTTTTCTGGCGCAGCTTATTCTGTCTGTCCTTAACCTTTGCGGCGCCTTCCTCATCAACAAGTTTTAATGTCTTAACTGCATAATACATATCGTTTTCGGAATGCCGGACGCGGAGTTTTCCTTTCAGATATCCGTGTTCCTTACATATGCCAAGACCGTAATAATTTCTACCGCTTCCTGAAAACCAGCGGATTTTTTTTCTGCATTTTTTCCCGCAAATATAACATTTCATAGAATTTACTTCTTTATCCGCAAGCATTTCCTCGCGTGTTTCAAATCCTCTTGAAATGTATTTGGAATATGTGTCAAAAACAGCGTATATTTCCTCCTCTTTACAGGAAGGAATCCAGTAGCAGTCAAAAGAATAATATTTTTTTACCTTCGGCATATCCAGATGACGCATAATCTGCGCTGTATAAAGCGCATCGTTTAATGCGCTGTGGAACTTCAGATTCTCTTCCAGGTGAAAATAATCCGCGGCATAATGGAGCGTTCTTACATCTTTTCCTTCATCATATAACAGACGATAAAACTTCTGTATATCATAATACATAAACGGTCCGCTGCTAATAGGCTCTAAATGAAAATATCTTATGTTGCGCTGTAATTCCGTTAAATCAGAGCTGCCCCATGTACAAAAAATTATATCTTCACCACACCATTGAAAAAAGTCTGCAGCCGCCTGCGGAAACTCCACGCCGTTTGCCAGTTCTTCCTTGGTAATATGAACAATCCTTTTTGTCATGTAATGAAGTTCTTTATACACCTGAGGCTTTATATAACGATGAAACTGTCCGAGTTCTTCATAATGCTCATTCAGTTTTACCGCGCCTATTTCGATAATCTCAAATGGCATAACTTTTCTGACTTTATCGTTCTCTTTCCCGTATCCTGACTGATTCCATTCCAAATCAAACACGATATAATTCATGGTACCACCCGCTAACTTTCTTCCCGCTTCTTTCTACGGATATAGCTGTTAATTACATCCGTTCTGCCAATATATCTGCATCCATAACATATTTTTCCATTTTTCAGCTCCTGCACACGGACAATTCTGCCCTCAATTGTCATTTTAACTTCACCGTCCTCAAACGAACACGCAATGACAATACTTGTTCCGTGACTTTCTCCTTTGTTATTGCTGATAAATGAAAAACCTGTAGAACCAACGTCTCTTACAATGACATCCTCCTGATTTGTTCCGTAATCTACCTTGCCCGGAAGATTAATCTTCTGTCTGTACGCTCTCCTTCTGTTCTGTTCTTCCCCGTCGGCAGACGCCAGAATTGCCTGTTTCAGCGTACCGTTTACTTTAAAAAGCTTTACAAATACAGACTCCCAGACTACAGGCTTATTATCTCCTACAGCATAGGACATTGAAACCGGTATCCCTTTAAAATTAACAGTCTTCCCATTCTTATCCTGAATAATATCAACCCAGATTTTATTCTCTCCGATACTATCCTGCACTCTCGTCTTAAAGTCAAGCGTTGTGCTGCTGTCCTTCACCGTAAGAACAAGCTCTGCGTTTCTTGGAATTTCATTTAATTTCATATCACCGCACCTCTAAAAATATGCTACTTATAGAGTATCAAAAATTCATTGATTTTTCCACATATTTTTTCTATACTTTCACTTTTATTCGTATATATTTTCTCAAAACACCGGAAGGGAATTTTACAAAACAAATACCTTTCTGTTCTGCAAAATTCCCTTCCAAACTTCTACCCCGCAATGTATTGTCCTACAAAATATAGGACAATAATATGTAATGGGTAGTATACATAAAACAGCTTCTTCATTCCTCTTCCGTATTTTCCGTTGTAGAACATGATAAATATGATGGAGAATACCATAAGCCACTGGTAGTCGTGTAAACTGATTCCTCTTATTACCATTGTATTTAATCCTAAGAATTTCCCGAATACCAATTGATATATATCTGAAGCTATCTTAAACCCATACTTACTTCCATAAAACTGCAATCTTGCCCCGATTCTCGCAAATATATGAAATGCTCCTATAAGCCAGACAACTATGCAATAAATAATATAATTTTCTGTTGTTCTTTGTTTGGAATAATAAAATACCAAGAACAATATAATCCACAAAACACCGGCTGTACGAATTGAGCTTATTGGTCCTGTTATCCAGATTTCATATCCAAAATTCGCTTGAAGAATCAATTGTTGCAATACATTCATTATAATTTGATAAAACACATAGGCTAACAAAAACCACTGCCATTTATCCTTCTTCTGCCTTACCGCCTCTATAATATAAATAAGCAGTGCCCCTTGAAATAGTAATCCTGTTACATTTAAGGGAATTCTACTCATCTGACCTGTGAGACAAAAGTTAACCAGCATCGTTATGTAAAAAAGAAATGTTGTTACCAGTGAAAATCCGAATAACTTTACAAGATATTTCTTCTGACTGCTCGTATTCCTCATTGCTTCCGTTACACAGAAAACAAATATCGGCGCCGATAGTCTTCCTAAATATCCCATCCACATCACATGAGGAAACACCAATGTACCTATGTGGTCGATTGTCATTAATATGAGAGCAGCAATCTTTAGTGATGTAATTGTCATTTGTTCTATCCTCTCTACTGTTGGAATCCTAAGACTTCTCTTGATAATTTAGACAATATAGAAAAAGCCCGGCAGACACCGGACTTTTCCCAAACATTATCAAAATTATTTGCCATAGTAGGCTTTCAGATACATCTCTTTTAACTCGCTCATCAGCGGATATCTCGGATTTGCGCCTGTACACTGGTCGTCAAATGCCTGTTCAACCATCGCGTCGAGATTATCAAGGAAATACTTCTCATCTACGCCGTAATCCTTGATGGTCTTCTTAATTCCGACTCTTTCTTTGAGCTCCTCGATTGCCGTAATGAAATTCTCAAACTTCTCTTCGTCAGTTTTTCCTTTAATTCCAAGGAAATCAGCACATTCAACATATCTCTCAAGAGCATGTGGATACTGATACTGTGAGAATGTTCCCATCTTGGTCGGCACGTCTACCGCGTTAAATCTCATAACTTCTGTAATCAGAAGCGCGTTTGCAACGCCATGCGGTAAATGATGCCATGCGCCAAGCTTATGTGCCATAGAATGACATACGCCAAGGAATGCATTTGCAAATGCCATACCGGCAAGTGTGGAAGCGTCTGCCATCTTCTCACGTGCAATCGCGTCTGCCGCACCATTTTCATAAGCGGACGGTAAATACTTAAATATATTCTTCATAGCCTTTAACGCAAGACCATCCGTATAATCTGTCGCCATAATAGATGCGTACGCCTCTAACGCATGTGTCAGAGCGTCAATACCGGATGCGGAAGTAAGTCCCTTTGGCTGGTTCATCATCATATCAGCGTCAATAATTGCCATCTTCGGAAGCAGTTCATAATCCGCAAGCGGATACTTATGACCCGTTCTGTCGTCTGTGATAACAGCAAACGGCGTAACTTCGGAACCAGTACCTGAAGATGTAGGAATTGCTACAAAATAAGCTTTTTCTCCCATCTTAGGGAATGTATATACTCTCTTACGGATATCCATGAAGCGCATTGCCATATCCATAAAGTCTGCTTCCGGATGCTCATACATTACCCACATAATCTTGCCGGCATCCATAGCAGAACCGCCGCCGATTGCAATAATGCAGTCCGGTTCAAAGAGACGCATTGCTTTCGCGCCTTCTGTCGCACAGGTAAGATTCGGGTCCGGTGCAACATCATAAAATGTTGTATGCTGAATGCCCATTGCATCCAGTTCATCTGTAATTGCCTTGGTATAACCGTTTTTATAAAGGAAAGAATCCGTAACAATAAATGCCTTCTTCTTACCCATCGTTCCAAGTTCCTTTAAAGCTACAGGCAGACAGCCTTTCTTAAAGTAAACTTTCTCCGGTGCTCTAAACCACAACATGTTTTCTCTCCTCTCCGCAACTGTCTTAATATTAATCAAATGCTTAACGCCAACGTTCTCGGATACGGAGTTTCCGCCCCATGAACCACAGCCGAGCGTAAGAGACGGACTCATACCGAAATTATATAAATCACCAATACCGCCGTGTGAAGAAGGTGTATTAACAACAATACGGCAAGTTTTCATAGCCTCAGAAAACTTTGCAATCTTTTCCCTCTGTGTCGCTGTATTAATATAGAGAGAAGCGGTATGACCATAACCTCCGTCTGCCACCAGCCGCTCCGCTTTCGCAATAGCGTCATCGAAATCTTTTGCCTTATACATTGCAAGAACAGGAGATAATTTTTCGTGGGCAAATTCCTCCGAAATATCAACTGATTTTACCTCACCAATCAGAATCTTTGTATTCTCCGGTACTTCAAATCCTGCAAGTTTCGCGATTGTTACGGCTTTCTGACCAACTATTTTCGCATTCAGCGCGCCGTTTATTAAAATCGTATTGCGAAGCTTATCTGTCTCTGCCTTTGAACAAATATGACATCCTCTTGCGACAAACTCTTTCTTAACGTCATCATAAATCTTCTCGCTGACAATAACAGACTGCTCGGAAGCGCAAATCATACCATTATCAAATGTTTTAGAATGAATAACTGAGCTTACCGTCAAAAGAATATCTGCCGTTTCATCAATAATAACAGGCGTATTACCCGCGCCTACGCCAAGCGCCGGTTTGCCGGAAGAGTATGCTGCTTTAACCATACCCGGTCCGCCCGTTGCAAGAATACAGTCCGCTTCTTTCATAACTTCATTTGTAAGTTCGAGTGAAGGAACATCAATCCATCCGATAATGCCTTCCGGAGCGCCCGCTGCCACTGCTGCCTCTAAAACAACTTTTGCTGCGGCAATTGTAGATTTCTTAGCACGTGGATGCGGACTGATAATAATACCGTTTCTGGTCTTCAAACATAATAATGTCTTAAAAATTGCTGTTGATGTAGGGTTCGTTGTTGGAATGACCGCTGCGATTACGCCGATTGGTTCGGCAATCCTCGTAATACCCGCCGACTCATCCTTCTCAATCACGCCGCAGGTCTTGGTAGTTCTGTATGCGTTATAAATATACTCTGAAGCGTAGTGGTTTTTAATAACCTTATCTTCCACAATCCCCATACCTGTCTCTTCCACCGCCATCTTAGCGAGAGGAATCCTCTGCTTATTCGCTGCGATTGCCGCAGCCTTGAAAATCTCGTCAACCTGTTCCTGCGTATAGGCTGCGAACTTTTCCTGTGCTTCTCTAATTGCCTTCATCCTGGCAGTTAAAGCTTCAACTGTGTCAACAATTTCAGGAACCTGATTCATCTTACTCATGTTCTCCTCCTTAGCCGTTTTACGGAAAAAATTAATATTGATAATGTTTTAACAATGTTTATTTTATATGATATGTTTTTTGCTGTCAAGTGTTTCCTTTTACAAAATCTATTTTTAGCGAATATGCACATAGCATAATCAAACATTTACATTTTTTTGGCAATTTTATGAAAATCCTTTCCATTTGCAAATATGCGCAATGTGTATTATAATTAAGGAAATTTGTATTCGCTGACTATAATTCGGAGGTAAAAATAAATGTTAGATATGAAATTCGTACGTGAAAATCCTGACATTGTAAAACAAAACATTAAAAATAAATTTCAGGATTCCAAACTTCCTCTTGTGGACGAAGTAATTGCGCTTGACGCAGAAAGCCGCGCGACACAGACCGAAGCTGACGACATCAGGAGCCAGCGCAACAAACTGTCCAAACAAATCGGCGCGTTAATGGCGCAGGGCAAAAAAGAAGAAGCTGAGGCAGTCAAGGCAAAAGTTGCCGCCAACGCAAGCCGTCTTGCCGAATTAGAGGTAAAAGAAACCGAACTTGCCGAAAAGGTCAAAAAAATTATGATGGTAATTCCAAACATTATTGACCCAAGCGTACCGATTGGTAAAGATGACAGTGAAAATGTAGAAGTGCAAAAATACGGTGAACCGGTTGTACCGGATTTTGAGATTCCATATCATACAGAAATTATGGAACAATTTAACGGTATTGATTTGGATGCAGCTGGAAAAGTTGCAGGTAACGGATTCTATTACCTGATGGGTGATATCGCAAGACTTCATTCCGCAGTTATCTCATATGCGCGTGATTTTATGATAAACCGAGGCTTCACTTACTGCGTACCTCCTTTCATGATTCGCAGCAATGTCGTAACAGGCGTAATGAGTTTTGCGGAAATGGATGCCATGATGTATAAGATTGAGGGCGAGGATTTATACTTAATCGGTACAAGCGAACATTCCATGATTGGAAAATATATTGACACGATTGTTAAGGAAGATACTCTTCCGCATACGCTTACCAGCTATTCTCCTTGCTTCCGTAAGGAAAAGGGCGCCCACGGCATCGAAGAGCGCGGTGTTTACCGTATTCATCAATTCGAAAAACAGGAGATGATTGTCATCTGCAAGCCGGAAGACAGCATGACATGGTTTGATAATTTATGGCAGAACACGGTTGATTTATTCCGCTCGCTCGACATCCCTGTCCGTACGTTAGAGTGCTGCTCCGGCGACCTTGCCGACCTGAAAGTGAAATCTGTTGATGTTGAAGCATGGTCACCAAGACAAAAGAAATATTTTGAAGTCGGAAGCTGTTCGAACCTTGGCGACGCGCAGGCAAGAAGACTTAAGATTCGTGTTGAAGGCAAGGACGGCAAAAAATATCTTGCGCACACATTGAATAATACTGTTGTTGCTCCTCCAAGAATGTTAATTGCATTTTTAGAGAATAACCTGAATGAAGACGGCTCTGTTAACATTCCTTCTCCGCTCAGACCATATATGGGAGGTATGGAGAAAATTGTTAAGAAGTAAGCCCTCCGTAAAGGATTGATTTTATGCATTCATTTTTAAGAACCGTGGGATTTTATACGGTACAGAATCCTACCCGGGAGAAAAAACTTCTCCGTAAAATAATTAAAGAAGCCGTCGCCGAAGGCAGAGTGAAATACACGTCAACCGGCATTGCGACTATTATGGCACCGTTTGGTGATGATTTTGGCGTCTGCGTCAAAGGAACGTTTAACGGAATTGATAAGTTTAAGATGGAATATTATTTTCCGTATCTTTTAAACGACGCTGCCGTTAATGTTGAAGACATCAGCATTGAACGCCATGCAGATAAGGACTCTTATGCCGTTGTATGTGACGAAGTAAAAGCAGGTGTAACTCTCATTTTTTATTTGCAAAATATTGTTGATTACTATGCTTTTAAGAAAAACCAGCGTTATGTCCGTCACTTGTACGGTCGTTCCGTCTGTTTGTCCGGTCTTTCAAATAACGGCACTATTTTGCTTCCGCTTGACAAAAGCGATAAGCAGATTAAAAAAAGCAAGAAAGACACATCCGCACGCAATAATCTGATTGTTGCCGCCCGCAACGGCGACGAAGAAGCCATCGAGAGTCTGACAATTGAGGATTTGGATATATATTCCCAGATTTCCAGAAGAATTACGCGGGAGGACCTTTACTCCATCGTGGATACCACATTTATGCCTTACGGTGTGGAATGTGACCAATACTCCGTTATCGGTGAAATTCTGGAGCTGAAATCCAATGTGAATCCTTACACAAACGAAACTGTTTACACGATGGTTCTTGACTGTAACGACGTAATTCTCAAAATAGCCGTTAATCGTACCGATTTAATGGGTATACCGGAAATAGGAAGACGATTTAAAGGCAACCTGTGGATTAGCGCCCATGTGAATTTTGAATAGATAATTAAATTAATATTTGATTTTTTCTTTCTTTTGTATTATAATGCAGAAAGCACATTAACTGTGTTTTCTTATGCTTTCATAGTTAAATGGATATAACAGGCCCCTCCTAAGGGTCAATTGCAGGTTCGATTCCTGCTGGGAGCATTTTACCACTCTTTTGTAATATCCGTCTTGACAAGATTGTATTTTCTTAGAAATTCGCTCATTTCTTTCTCATTTCGAATTACCATTATTTCTGTAAACCTGCCTGTATTGATGTCCTTAAACCCTGCAACCTGCTCTCCCGTACAGATACTGGAACGAATAACAGGTTTTTGGTTTTCTCTGTCAAATGCTGTTTCTCTCTTCTTTTTTCTAAACATAATCTGACCCTCTTTTCCACTCCCGCCGCTTTCTTATAAACATTATATTATTTTCCCGACATTTCAACAAGAAATTTCCAATAATATATGTTATAATTTTATTATCTTGCCAAAAGGAGTACATCATGAAATCCGGATACCTTGAAAAACTATATTGCTGACGCAGACACACCCGCCCTTTTATTAAAAAGTTACGCAGACTGGTATAAATTACTGGATACAGCCTGTGTAATCACAATACCCTTTATCGTCATTTCCGGAGCGACGGCACTGATATTTTATATAAAAATTGCAAAAATTCCGAATATACCACCGTTAAAATGCGCGTCAGTGCAAACGGTATTCCTTTTTCCTAGCTGCGCCTTGTTATTTTTATGATATTGTTTTTTTACTATATTTTGTCAATAATACTTTCAGAGCTCGCTCCACATGAAGAGTATCAAAATTACATGGAACACGCTGCTGCCTACCGGGTTCCATACACGCCGGAATATAAATTAACAATATCTATATAACGCATACCAGAGCAAAACAATTAATTCGTGAGGCTTCTTGTTGTAGAACGATTGGTTTTATGCTATATTAGTTGTAGCATACCAAGTATTTACGACGAGTTTTTAATTAAAAGCGGCATAAACAATCCAATACAGGGGTTATATCCCCGGAATTTTCAGGAGAACTATTTCATGGCAGATATTAAAATATATTCCATTCAAAAGGAAGTATGTGAAGTCATTAAGGGTAAAGAAGATATTATTGAAAAAGTACTTGCAGTTATATTTGCGGGCGGTCATATTTTACTTGATGATATTCCGGGTGTCGGTAAAACAACGCTTGCTTTATCTATCGCCCGTTCTATGGCTCTGGATTACAAACGCGTTCAGTTTACTCCTGACGTTCTTCCAAGCGATATTGTAGGATTTTCGATGTATAATAACACAACAAAAGAATTTGAATACCGTGAGGGCGCCGTATTCTGTAATCTTTTTCTTGCCGATGAGATTAACCGTACTTCTCCGAAAACGCAGTCGGCGCTTCTCGAGGCGATGGAAGAAGGAAATGTTACTGTAGATGGTGAAACGCACAAACTGCCTGCTCCCTTTACGGTCATTGCCACACAAAACCCTATTGGCTCCTCCGGCACCCAGCTGCTTCCGGAGTCACAACTTGACCGTTTTATGGTCTGCCTTTCCATGGGTTATCCGGGACATGCAGATTCGATTCAGATATTAAGAAATGTCGTCAATCCTCCAATCAATGATGTTCATCCGATTATTTCGCCGGACGAGCTTATGTTTATCCGCCAATCGGTTGACGAAGTCTATGTCAGCGACTGTATCCTTGATTACATTACGACATTGGTTGAGTCAACAAGAACCAACGAATACATCTCCCTGGGTTCGAGTCCGCGCGGCGCCATTAATTTATTAAAACTATCAAAAGCAATCAGTTTGATGCGTAATCACAACTATATTACACCGGAGGATATCAGATATGTATTTTGTGATGTCCTGCGCCACAGAATACATCTTTCCAGTAAAGCAAAAGCTGAAGGTTTAAGCGCTGATGATATTTTGCTAAGTATTTTTCAGTCAATACCTGTACCGAAGGGAAATTAAATGAAACAGTCCAAGATAAGATTTTTTTCCATTATGACATATATTATGCTGTTGGTTATTAATACGTTTATGCTGTTTTTTTTAAGAAATTATTTTAATCTGATGTTTCTGGCAGCATTGATTATTGCACCCTTTTTTTCCTTTATTATTGGATTTTTTCTTTGCCGCACCGTTCAATTTTCTTTAAATTCAGCTTCTCTTGTGGAAAATCGACATAATGAATTTCAATTTAGTGTTCATGTGGACAACCCTTCTATTTTATTTACTAATAATTGTGTTGTTTTTATTACAGTTTCTAACGAACTTTTTGGAGAAAAAACGACCCACAGCATCAATATACCCATTAATCCCTTTATGGAATCAAAAGTCATTTATCCTGTAAAAAGCGCACATTGCGGAGTAATTTCAATTTCCGTCAATTCTGTCGTAATTTTTGATATATTTAATTTGTTTCGGTTTCATAAGAACATAAACGTCACTCGGGAAATTCCGGTTTTTCCGGACGAATCAATAATTGATAACACTTTTACCATGGATTTTTCACAAGGCTGCAATAACATGGACGAAAGTACCATTAAGGGTAACGACACCAGCGAAGTATCAGAAATCCGTGAATATATTCCGGGAGACAAGCTTCAGAATATCCACTGGAAGCTGTCTGCCAAAAAAGATATTCTTATGGTCAAAGAACGGATGAGCCTGACTTCTACACAGCTTCTATTTTATATTGAACTCGCCGATTTAGAAAATGAAGCGCTGGATACTGTCTTGGATTACGCTTATGGTATTGGTACTTTTCTCTGTACCGAAAATAAACCATTTACATTTTTATGGTACAGTGTAAAGCGTCAGGAATGCCGCTCTCATTTTATACTTAACCTGGATGATTTAAGGGAATGCTTATGTGAAATTTTATATGAATCTCCCTTTGCCAATTATAAAGAGCTGCGCAGTCAGATACCGTTGATGTGCGGTCACGAAAACTTTATTACAATAGGTGCGGATTATGTTTTGGAAAAAGAAAAACAATCAGAATAATTATAAAGAAATCATTGGTCTTGAGAACACCCGGGAGCTTACATTTTCGACTTCCTGTAATTTCTTGCTGCCTTTTTGCCGTGCAATTCTGTGTTTTCTGATAACAATCGGAAGCATATGCGGTTTTGTTTCCTGTTTTAGCGCCGAATTTAATTTGTATGCCGTCCTAGGTATCCTTTTTTTATCATCCGTTATCATAGCGTTTGTCCGCAGCCTGAACAACAAAGTCTTAAAAAATATTTGTTATATTGCCTTTTTATTTATATTTATTTTTTTGATTTTTCGTTACAATGTATATGTAAACAGCGGATATCATGCGGTTATTAACCTGGTTTACGCTTCTTTGGAAAATTACCTGGATATTCCTGCACTGATTTATTACGATGAAATTATTGAAAATTCCGTGGCAACAATTACCGTTTTTTTAATATTTATCGGCGCATTTGAACTTCTGTTACATCACATGTGGATTGGTGAACGAGGCCATTTCTTTGATATTTTAATTGTCAGTTTCGGACCGTACATCGTCCCGCTTTTTGTTAATATTTACCCGGATGATTTGTATGTAGTATGCCTAATGACGGCTTACATTGCACTGATTATAATATGCTTTTCAAGACATGTCCGCAATAAACAGAGGGTATACACCAAAGGAAATCCCTGGTCAAAAAAAATAAAAGGATTTTCTTATAGCGTTAACGGACTGACTTATTTGGCAAGTATCATTACCGCTTTTATTATTACACTATGCATTTTACTCTTCGTCAGTCTGACCATGCCTTATTCCACTTATATACGCAATCAAAAGACAAGCGTATTAAAAGAAAAAGCTGTTGAGGGTGTTAAATACTTTGTCACATTTGGTTTAAGCGGATACTTTAACCGCTATCATTCTACCGGGGGTCTGAATGACGGAAGATTAGGAGGTATTCACTCTGTGCGCCCGGACTATGAGACCGATTTGACGGTAACTTTTGTTCCGACTTCTTACAGACCGGTATATCTTCGTGGCTTTGTAGGGATTGGGTATGTGGACCGTCAATGGTATAATTCTTCAGGACTCTTAGATGCAGGTCTAGTCAATATTAAACAATATAATTATTTTGAAAATGATTCAATTCTTCAAAGTGAATATGAATCACTTGCTGCTGAAAACAATTTTTGTTCTCCTTCAAGAATGGATGTTTTAAATATAGGAGCCAATTATAAATACAAATATTATCCATATTACACAGACTATACGTTAAATCCCCCTTATGAATTGAATGAGGACGGTACTCCTTTAGACAAATCCGTGTCAGCACGTTATTTTGTCTTAAACAGTGAAAGAACCTATTATTTTTATCCGGAGTTAACAACACTGAAAATTCCCCCAAAAATTCCGGTCTATAATAAACTGTACCTGCAGGTTCCTTCTGACACCAGACAGGAAATTATTTATTTTTTAGAGAGTAATCATTTATGTACAGAATATATTACAGATAATTATGAATCCAGCAATTTGAGCGGAGCAGAATTATTGACCGTTATTAACCGTCTTTCTGATAAACTTACCGAGGATTTTGTATATTCTCTTAATCCGGGTATTACGCCTAACAATCAGGATTTTGTCGGATATTTTCTCAATGAGAACAAAAAAGGGTTTTGCGCCCATTTTGCTACTTCCGCAACATTAATTCTCCGTTCTCTCGGAATACCGGCAAGATATGTAGAGGGTTACGTTTTGTCTTACGATGACATGTCAAATGTGAAAATTATAGAAGATGCTGAGCTCTCTGACTATATTGATACTTCCGTATATACCTCAGAGCGTGCTGTTGTACAGGCTGATATCGGAGATGATAAGGCTCATGCATGGGTAGAATATTATGACCCCGTATTTGGATGGAGAGTTTTCGAAGCAACTACAGCTTCTTTTGAAAACAGCGCTACTTCAGATTTTTGGGGAAACCTGATGAATCTTCTTAATGCATCAAATAATTATGAGAGTAATACAGACAATGTAACCGGAATTGGCATCAGCACAGAATCACTATCACAGGTTTTACTGCGGATTTTAATTGTGCTGCTTGTTATTATTTTAATGATAATCGGATTATACCTCTCATATCATTTTACAAAGCGTTACCGCTCCTACCACCGGAATCGCAGAACTATTAATGTTCGTAACTTTTACAAAATTATTACTTACACCATAACAAAAAAATATGATGAATTTGCTTACATAATAACATTTATGGAGCAATTAAAATTTATTCGGTCACACTACCGTCTGAGTAAAAAATTGAATGACAATGCTTTTGAAAAGTTAGATTCTATATTGGAGCGTTCTGCATTTTCCAATACAGAGATATCAGCAACCGAATATCAATACGCCATGAAACTATTAAAGCTGATGCGCAGAAATATTTTGTTTTACTTCTAATTCAATAAAAAAAGAGTAGATGAAGTATTTTTCTAATCTACTCTTTTTTTTATTATTAATTACTCTTATTGATAATCAAATACATCCAGCCACTTAAACAACAAATCCTTCTCTTCCGGTCTCTTCTTAGCAAGCTGTGCTGCCGCTACAATCGGAAGCCACTGCTGAACGTAACGCTTCTGTGTATTACTTTTCTCACAGAATAAATCCATGTACTTATCCGCAACTTCCTTGCTGTCAAGCGCAAGTAAGAGATATGTTCTTGCCACATCGGCACTGGCATTACCCTGAGAAGCATGTACCCAGTCTACTACATGAAGTTTGCCTTTCTTATCGATGATAATATTCTTCGGAGAATAATCACCATGACAAAGTTTTGTATGCTTTGGCATGCCTTCCAGTTTGGAATGTAAATCATACTTTGTTGCATCATCAATACAGTCCAAATCGCTAATCTGCTTTGACATCTTATCCTTTAACTTATTCAATAAAGGATTTCTCTTCTGATGAATCTTAAGCTGCATCTCAACCATCTTATCCAGATATTTATCAATATCGTTCGGATTTTCCTGCATCAAATCGTACATGGTCTTACCTTCCACATACTCTCTCCTGATTGCCCATTTACCGTCAATCATGGTTACTTCAAGAATCTTAGGAATATCAAGTCCCGTATCTTCTACCCTGGAGTTATTCAATGCTTCATAAAGAACCTCTGATTTCGGATATTCTTTCTCAAATACCTTAATTGCGGTATTATCTTCCAAATATACGCTCTTCATGGTTCCTTTATAAATACAATTGTCAAGTGCCATAATAGTTACCTCACTTTCAAATTTAATGTTCCGTTGTATATTATTTTACTACAATCTGTCCGTTTTGTATAGTCAATTATTTCTTTATTGTGTATTCCTGTCTAACGCAATATCCAAGGCCTTTTGCTCCTCATCACCTAGAGCAATGTAAGACTGACCATTTATAATTTCCTTTACATAAACGTAAGAACCCTCCGGTCCATGCATCGAGTTCATCGACAAACCGGTGTTATGCTCGTTTAAAAGTACCAGTGCAAAACTCAACTTTCCACCCATCTCGTTAAACGCGTCATATTTCACAAGACCAACTTTACAAACTGTCTTTTCCATCTTTTCATAAAGCTCGGCAATATCTTTACCATTCTTAAATGACTTTAACTTAATGTCTTCTATTTCATCCAGCTTACCTCTGATAACCTCTTCCATTGTTCTTCCGTCTCTACCTCCCATAAAATCCTCATATCGTCTGGTAAGATTCTTCAGTTTACATAACAATGTAATAACCATGATAAACGAAATGAGAAAAAGGACAGTCAATGCTATAAATAAATACGCACTATTTACTGTGAATATGCCAAAAAAATCTACCATGTTATTTTCCTCTCTTTTACTTCTTATTTAATAGTTCAACAAGACGTTCAAACTCCTCTTTGGAATAATAATTAATCTCTATTTTTCCTTTATTATTCGCTTTATTGTGAATAACAACTTTTGTGTTTAACGCCTTATTTAATTTTTCTTCAAAGTCACGGTACACAAAATCATTTGTCGGAACTTCTTTTTTCTTTACCGGTTTATCCAGATTCTTAATAAGCGCTTCTGTTTCACGCACACTCAATCTCTCGTCAAATATTTTCTGTGCAACCGTATATTGTTTCTCACCATCTGTTATTGCAATCAATGCTCTGGCATGTCCGCTGGAAATCATATCGTCAATAACCATCTGTTGTACACGCACATCAAGCTTCAATAGCCTCATGGAATTCGTAACAGCGGAGCGACTTTTTGCCACTCTCTCTGCAACTTCGTCCTGCTTTAAATTATAATCTTCCAATAATCTTTTATAAGCGAGCGCTTCTTCAATCGGGTTTAAATCTTCTCTTTGAATATTTTCAATCAGAGCAACTTCCACAATTTCCTGCTCAGTAAAATCCTTGATAATGACAGGTACTTCTTTTAATCCGACAATCTTTGCCGCTCTCCATCTTCTTTCACCAGCAATAATCTCATAATAATTATCTCTTTTCTGAACAAGTATCGGTTGTAATACACCATGCTGCTTAATAGATTCCGCCAAATCATGAAGCGCATCCTCATTAAATTGTTTTCTCGGCTGGTCTCTGTTTGGTTCAAGTTCAGTAATTCTTAATGAAGACTCAACCTTTTTCTCCACTATCTTCTCTACAACCTTTACTTCCTGTTCATCATCATCTAAATCTCCGGGTATTAAAGAACCAAGTCCTTTCCCCAATCCACCTTTTTTTACTGCCATATCAATCTCCTCTACTCATCCCTTAAAATGTTTTATTAATAACTTCCTCAGCCAGCATACGGTAACTCTCCGCGCCTGCTGATTTGGAATCATATACATTAATCGGTAAACCATGACTCGGTGCTTCCGCCAGACGAACATTTCTCGGAATAACTGTTTTGTATACGGACTGTTTCAAATTCTCTTTTACATTTTCCACTACCTGCAAAGACAAATTTGTCCTCGCATCATACATCGTAAATACAACACCTTCAATCTCAAGTGTCGGATTTAATTTCTTTTTTACCAGCTTAATAGAATGTATTAACTGACTTAATCCTTCCAATGCATAATACTCACATTGGATTGGAACAAGAACAGTATCAGCAGCCGTCATTGCGTTGACAGTCAGCATGGTAAGTGAGGGCGGACAATCAATAATAATAAAATCGTAATTGTCTTTTACTTTTTCTATCTGATTTTTTAATATGTATTCCCTGTCTTCAATACCTATTAAATCAATCTCTGCTCCTGCAAGATTTACATCAGACGAAACCAAATCAAGATTTTCATACACCTTTTTTATAATCGCATCTTCCATAGAGCATTCACCGATAACAACTTGATAAATTGTATTTCTGTTTCCTGTTTTGTCAATGCCCATTCCACTTGTTGTGTTTCCTTGTGGGTCAATATCCACAGCTAAAACTTTTTTTCCTTTTTCTGCAATACAAGCAGATAAATTGATTGAAGTAGTAGTTTTTCCTACTCCTCCTTTTTGATTTGCAATAGCAATAACTCTTCCCATTTTTGTACTCCTTATAATCTTATGACTTATTTAGTATATCATCTTTTACATTGATAATCTATAGTTAATACAAAAATGTTTCACGTGAAACATTTTCCATTATTACCAAAATGCTGTTTAATGTTTCACGTGAAACATTTTATAAGTTATTTATTAATGTACTTATTAATAGACTTATAAATCTCATCCAACTCTAACTTTGTACGAATCTGGTCAAGTTTTATAATTCTCGAAACAAAATAGATTCTGTCAGATATTTCCTTCAGAAATTGATTACTATCTATATCAATATTAAATGTTTCAACATCTGTAGATAAAATACCTTGTTCCGCCTTTTTGCCTCCTGTCGAATACATTGCGACCTCTCCGTTTAAATGTATTATTTTATCCGACATAGAATCAATTTTCTTTTCCGCTTCTCCTGCATGAGCAATAACAACAACAATCTCTTCGATTTGTAAATTAATCTCTTTGATTTCATCCAATAAATCATCTGCTTCAGAACGCAATAAGTCTTCCTGTGCTTTTAATTCAATAATTTCCCGATTATGAAATTCCATCCGGCTTCCACTGGCGCTAAATACATTATAAGTATCATTATCATTTACCGTCAACTTAGAAACAGTTTTATGAATTTCATTTGCTTCAATAATTTTACTGTTCATTAATGTATCTTTTTCGCCCCGAAGTATTTCTAACTCACGATACCGTTTGTTTAAATAATCATTTACTACTTTCATTAAGCACCCCTTTACTTTAATGGTTCCTTGGATGGCAGACCTGCTTTTCGCGGATACCCCTTTAATGTGTTTTTTACCTTTTTAATTATAACAAAATTTCGTTCAATATCCGAATCAGGAAGCGTATATGGAAGGACATCTTCAATCTGTCCTCCTAAAATAGAAATCGCATTTTTTGCAGTATTTACTTCCTCTAATATATCACCGGACTTTAACGCGATAAAATATCCATCCGTTTTAATAAATGGCAGACAATATTCAGAAAGCGTCGACAAATTTGCAACAGCTCTTGATACACACAGAGTATATTGCTGACGAAATTCTTGTTTATTAGCATAATCCTCTGCCCTGCCATGAAATGTCCGTATTTTATCTAAATCGGTCTGCATTATAACAGTATTTAA
This sequence comes from uncultured Lachnospiraceae bacterium, assembly GCA_910584325.1. Classification (GTDB taxonomy): domain Bacteria; phylum Bacillota; class Clostridia; order Lachnospirales; family Lachnospiraceae; genus MGBC120314. Next base: position 30,901 of record CAJTZH010000010.1, read on the forward strand.
AAAATTAATTCGCTTATTCAAAGAATCCAACAAATCTATATGAACCTCAGGAAATACAATTTTAATTGGAATACCCGGAAATCCTGCTCCGGACCCTACATCAATAATTTTTACATGATGCTCTGACACAAGCTTTTGAAAAACAGGAACAATATTGACAGCAAGACAATCAACATAATGCTTCAATAATACATCTTCATATTCAGTTATTGCAGTTAAATTCATATACTGATTTTGTTCCACAAGAATCTCATAAAATTTCTGAAACTGGTCAAGCTGCCTTTCATTCAAAATAACATTAAGCTTTTCCAATCTCCGAACAAAATTTACTAAAGCGTCATTCATTCCTATCTCCTATGTTGTTCCAAATAAACTAACAGAACTGAAATATCCGCCGGAGAAACACCTGATATTCTGGATGCTTGTCCGATAGAACGTGGTGCAAATTTTTTCAGCTTCTGCTGTGCTTCTTTTCGAAGACCTGAAATATCATCATAATTAATAAAATCGGGTATTATCTTATTCTCTAATTTTTTAAAATGTTCAACCTGCTTTAATTGTCTGGAAATATAACCTTCATACTTAATATTTATGTTAACCTGTTCAATAACATCATACCGTAAAGGTTTTCTATCAATATCTATCTCTGCTAAATCATCATAGCTGATTTCCGGACGCCGTATTAATTCGGCAAGTGTTGTTCCGGATTTTAACAAAGTACTGCCTAAACGTTCTAATAGTTTCTGTGTTTTTTCATTTGCGCCGACATTGGTATGTTCCAGACGTTCCACTTCCTCTTTTATAAGTTCCTGTTTCTTAAGAACCCAATGGTATGCATCGTCACTCACAAGCCCCAATTCATGACCATACTTTGACAGCCGAATATCCGCGTTATCCTGTCTAAGCAGTAACCGGTATTCCGCACGCGACGTCATCATACGGTATGGTTCATGATTTTCTTTCGTAACCAAATCATCAATTAAAACACCAATGTACGCCTCCGAACGATCTAGTACCAGAGGCTTACGACCTAATATTTTACACGCAGCGTTAATTCCCGCAATAATACCCTGCGCCGCCGCTTCCTCATAACCGGAACTTCCATTGAACTGTCCTCCGCTGAACAAACCGCTGATATTTTTAAACTCCAATGAAGATTTTAATTGTACAGGATTAATACAATCATATTCAATCGCGTAAGCATTTCTAACTATCCGGACATTTTCAAGTCCCGGTACCGTTCTGTACATCGCATACTGAACATCTTCCGGCAATGAACTTGACATTCCGCCAAGATACATCTCATTCGTATAATTACCTTCCGGCTCTACGAAAACCTGATGTCGTTCTTTATCCGCAAACCGTACGACTTTATCCTCAATCGAAGGGCAGTATCTAGGACCTGTACCTTCAATCATTCCCGAAAATAACGGTGAACGATGAATATTTTCCCGAATTATTTCATGCGTTTTCTGATTCGTATAGGTCAGCCAGCAGGAAACCTGTTCTTTCTGTATAGATTCCGGGTCCGTTGAAAATGAGAACGGGACCACCAGTTCATCTCCAAACTGTTCTTCCATCTTAGTAAAATCAATACTGCGTCCATCAACACGCGCAGGGGTTCCCGTCTTAAAGCGAAACATTTCCACACCATTTTCTATTAAAGAATCCGTTAAATGATTTGCTGCCTGCAAACCATTTGGTCCCGTGGGATTACTGACTTCACCATAAATACAGCGCGCTTTAAGATACGTTCCCGTACATAAAATCACTGCCTTGGAATAATATACGGCGCCAGAAAATGTTTTTACACCTCTTATAGCTGCATCTTCTACAATCAACTCTGATACTTCCGCTTGACGGATTGTAATATTGTCCGTATTTTCCAAAACAGTTCTCATACTTTTGGAATAATCAGATTTATCTGCCTGTGCACGAAGAGAATGAACGGCTGGTCCTTTGGAAGCATTCAACATCTTAGATTGAATAAATGTCTTATCAATATTCTTTCCCATCTCACCGCCGAGCGCGTCAATTTCACGTACCAGATGACCTTTTGAACTTCCTCCTATATTAGGATTACACGGCATCAACGCAATACTTTCCACGCTGACTGTAAAACATATGGTGCGAAGTCCCATGCGTGCGCACGCAAGAGCGGCCTCACAGCCGGCATGTCCCAATCCGACAACAACAACGTCATAATTTTCTTCTACATTTGGCATAACAATTTCCTCCGCAGACTATTTTCCCATACAAAATTTTGAAAAAATCTGATTGGCAAGGTCTTCTTCAACCGAGTCTCCTGTTATTTTTCCTAATTCTTCGTATGCGTTCATCAGGTCAATAGTATAAAAATCTTCCGGCATTTGCCCTTCTATACTGTTTATTACTAGTTTAAGACTTTTCAACGCTTCTTTCAAGGAGTTCTTTTGACGTAAATTCGTAATAATCAATTCGTCGTTAAAAACAATTTTTCCTTCAACAAACATCTGGTAAAGAATATCTTCAAATTCCTTTACACCATCATTTGTCTTTGTGGAAATACTGACAATCGGCGCCTGAATAATTTTCTTAATATAACTTTCTTCAACAACTGACTGTAAATCTGATTTATTTAAAAGAACAATAACTTTTTTGTCCTTAATTATCTCCATGATATTTTTATCATTCTCGTCCAAATCAACAGAACTATCCACAACATAGATAATAAGGTCGGCATTTTTTGCACAATCTCTTGCTTTGTCCACACCAATTGCCTCTACTTTATCATCAGTGCTGCGGATTCCTGCAGTATCCGTCATGTTAATTAAAATTCCGTTCAAATTAATTTGTTCTTCAATCGTATCACGGGTTGTCCCCGGTATATCGGTAACAATAGCACGCTCATTTCCGGCAAGCAAATTTAACAGACTTGATTTTCCTGCATTTGGTTTTCCAAGAATAACAGTATTAATACCTTCTTTTATCAGCCTTCCGTTATCGGAAGCCTGAATCAATTCTTCCAGTCCTTTACAAATTGTATCAATATGAAGAGACAATTGCTTTGAGAAATTATCAAGACTGATATGTTCCGGGTCGTCAAGCGCCGCTTCAATAAATGATGTATCATTTAAAATGATTTCACGATATTCTTTCATCTTATCTGCTAAATATCCATTAAGCTGATTCATAGATGATTTCATGGATAATTCATTTTTAGACTGAATTAAATCAATAACGGCTTCCGCCTGGGATAAATCAATACGCCCATTTAAAAAAGCTCTTTTTGTAAATTCACCGGGTTCGGCAAGTCTTGCTCCATGTTTCACACATAATTCAAGTACTCTGCCTAAAACAAGAAGTCCACCATGACAATTAATTTCTACAACATTTTCACGCGTATAAGTGTTTGGAGCCTTCATAAGCATTAGTAAAACCTCATCAATCACTTTACCCTCATCAATAATATTTCCGTAATGAATTGTATAGGATTTACATTCGGTAAGAGATTTACCGGACTTTTTCATGAAAAAGATTTTATCTGCTATCGTTATAGCATTTTTACCACTGATACGAATAATTCCAATACCGGAATTATTTGCGGTTCCTGTAGATATTGCAGCAATTGTATCATCTGAAAAAATCATTATACCCTCCGTCCATAATCTGATTCCCACAATTTAAAATAAGCTGCCGCTTAGCAGCAAAACCACATAAGCGACAGCCCGAAAAGCTTTTTATTATCTATAAGACTGCTTCTTTAAATAAACAACCACATGTCTATAAGGCTCTTCACCTTCACTCTTTGTTGCAACAAATTTATCATTCTGAAGAGAAGAATGAATAATTCTTCTTTCATAAGGATTCATCGGCTCCAATGTAACAGAACGTTTTGTTCTCTTTACTTTATAGGCAATATTCTTGGCAAGAGATTCCAAAGTCTCTTTTCTTCTCTCCCTGTAATTCTCGGTATCTACTTTTACCTTAAGATATCCGCCAATTTCTTTATTAATGACAAGCCTTACTATGTATTGAAGAGCATCAAGAGTCTGTCCACGTTTGCCGATTAAAAGCCCCATATCTTCACCGGTAAGATTAATCTCTACTGTTTCAGTTACTTCATCTACTTTAACATCAATTGAAACAACCATGTTCATTGCCTGAAACATATCCCCGAGAAATGTATTTACTACATCTTCAACGGATTTCTTCTTAGCAACTCTGATTTTAGCAGGTTTTGTATTAAAGATTCCTAAGAATCCCGAACTTGCTTCTTCAATTACAGTGTATTCAAGCTCGTCGCTTGGAATACCAAGAGAAACCGCCGCATTTGTCAATGCTTCTTCTAAGGATTTACCTGTAAATTCAATATATTCCATGATTCATATCCTCCTGATTATTTCTTATTGTTCTTTTCATTATACTTTGCAACCATATTTGCCTTTGCAGCAAGGCTGTTCTTCTTATCGCCGCTGTTCTGATTATAATATTCTGTTGATTTCTTAATTTCTTCTACTTTATCCAGATTCTTTTTTCTGGTCTCTTCTAATGAATTAACAAAATTCTGCTGAATTTTTTTTGTATTAGTATTTGCTTTTGCTGAAATTGTATTTGGAGGAAGACCTTTTTTCTTTCTTTTATTATTGGCTTTTTCCACATTCTTCTGAACAAATTCATCAATATCAATCTTATTAAAATATACATTTAATAAAAGCTGCTGAACCGTCTGACAGACTGCGGTAGCAATCCAGTATAAACCAAGAGCAGAAGGCAATGACAGAGCAATAAAACCCGTCATAATCGGCATAATCGTATTCATTGTCTGCATCGATTTCATTGCCGGATTGTCTTCCATATTTGCCGTATTCTTTCCACTGACAGTCTTCATACTTATCCACTGTGTTAAAGCAGTAAGAACCGGTATTAAAACAGAAATGGACATCAATTCCGGATTCACTGATAAATTAATTCCAAAAAAATTATACATTCCGAATAACTTATCCACATTTTCCGAAATAACAGCTGCACAGGAAGGAAACAACTCTTCTAATTGCTGCCACTGCGCGGCACTGAAATAATTCATGGCGTCTATTGTTTTATCAACAGTAGAATAATCACCGTGAAGAGTGCCAAAGTTATCTGTCATAATCGTTACAAAATTATTCTGTGCCATTAAACCGCTTTCACCGGAAAGCATGTTAATAAAAATGCTTTTTACCGTTCCCACATAAGCAGGAATATTCTGCATTACACGATACAATGCAAACAAAATCGGCATCTGTAAAATAAGCTGAAGGCATCCGCCTGTAGGAGAAGTACCATATTTTTCATAAATTGCTTTCTGTTCTTCCTGCATTTTCAGCATGGAATCCTGGTCCGTCTTACCTTTGTATTTCTTTTGTAAAGCGGTTAATTCCGGATTCATAATACTGGACATTTTAGAAAATTTCATCTGTTTTATAGTCAGTGGAAGCATAATCAGCTTAATAATGACCGTAAAAAGAATAATTGTTAAACCAATATTAAGGATTCCGAAATTTGCCGTTAATTCAAATATACCGTTAAAAATCCATCCTAAAACTTTAGCAATCGGTCCAAGAATCGAACCGTTATACTGTGTTAATAAAACCAAATTCTGTTACCTCCCAAGCATCGACACACTTTATCAATTTACTTCATGGAACCGGGTCATAACCACCCTTAGCAAACGGATTACATCTTAAAATCCGCTTTACGGCTAAAAAACTCCCTTTAATTGCACCGTATTTCTCCAACGCTTCAATAGCGTACGCAGAACATGTAGGCGTATAAATACAACTGGCATGTCCTTTTAACGGTGATAAAAATTTTCTATATAATCTGACGTTAAAAATAAGGAATTTTTTAATCATCTTTGCTCACGCCCTTAATAATTCCATGAATCTGGGAAACGTGCAGAAGTGCGCTTTCCGTTTCCTGATAGCCTTTTCCTTTCAAAGAAGTTCTGGCAACAATTACAATATCAAATCCCGGTAAAAATTTACCGGTATTCAGTCGGATGCTTTCTCTAATTAATCGTGTCAGTCTGTGTCTGACAATACTATTACCAACCTTTTTACTTACGGAAATTCCAAATCTGGATTCCTCCGTCCCGTTCTTCAAAATATACATTACCAACAGTTTATTAGCACGGGACATACCGTAAGAATACACTTTTCTAAACTCTTCGTTACTTTTAATAACACGAAATCTTTTCATAATATATTCCTGATTCAATATAGAAGAAAAGGCCACATATCTGCGGCCTAAGCTGATAATACTTTTCTTCCTTTTGCTCTTCTGGCTGATAATACTTTTCTTCCATTAGATGTGCTCATTCTTGCTCTGAAACCATGAACTTTCGCTCTTGACCTCTTTTTCGGCTGAAATGTCATTTTCATAAAAACACCTCCTTAACAAAACCAATGATATATGGTAAGTATATTTTGTCTTGTTTAAAAAATGAAACAATAAATTAAACATATAAGTTGTATTATATTAGAAAAATACGCTATAGTCAAGTAAAACGTCGAAATAGTAATCCACAAAGTTATCAACAATAATTCAACTTATTCACATATTTTTATTTAGTTACCATAATAATATCCACATTTTGTGTAAAACTTGTGGATAAATTGTTAAAAACCATGCAGAGCTATGTATTTTCAATCCTCATAGAGTTATCAACTTATTAACAAAAAACAATATTATGTAAATCTGTTTTTATCAAAATACTCTTAAACTTTATTATTTCTTGAAAATCAAGTCAAATTAGTTTATAATATACATTGAGATTGTGTCGTTAGGAGAAATGATATGTTAGAACAGATTAAGGAAAAATGGAATTACATTCTGGAAACAATGAAAAAAGAATACGATATTTCAGATGTATCCTTCAAAACATGGATTTTACCTCTTAAAGTCTATTCCTTTGAAAATAACACAGTCAGAATTTTAGTATCCGAACAGCCGATGGGGCTCGATTATATTAAAAAGAGATATCTTACGCCTCTGCAGGTTACTATAATAGAAATTATCGGAAAAGAAGTGGATGTAGAGTTTATACTTCCAAACGATACTCAGAATAACAAAAAGAAAGAAGAAGTTCCTTCCTATAATAATGGTATTCCAAAATCTAATTTGAATCCAAAGTATACTTTTGAAACATTTGTCGTTGGTAATAACAATAATTTTGCCCATGCAGCATGTCTTGCAGTTGCCGAATCACCTGCGGAAGTTTATAACCCTCTGTTTATTTATGGAGGCGTAGGTCTTGGAAAAACGCATTTAATGCAGTCAATTGCCCATTTTGTAGAAGATAACAGTCCGCAGCTCAAAGTAAAATACGTTACTTCGGAAGAATTTACAAACGAACTGATAGAGTCTCTGAAGAATCAGAAGCTGACAAACAGTGAATTTCGTGAAAAATACCGTAATGTAGACGTACTGTTAATTGACGATATTCAATTTATAATAGGTAAGGAAAGTACACAGGAAGAATTTTTCCATACATTCAATACGCTTTACGGCTCTAATAAACAGATAATCATATCTTCTGATAAACCTCCTAAGGAGATGGAGACTTTAGAAGAACGCCTCCGTACCAGATTTGAATGTGGACTGACAGTGGACATCCAGATGCCTACTTATGAGACAAGCATGGCTATCTTAGATAAGAAAATAGAAGCAGAAGGATATGTTGTTCCTTTTGAAGTAAAAGATTTTATTGTAAATAATATCAATTCCAATATTCGTGAACTAGAAGGTGCCTTAAATAAGATTACCGCGTTTTCCAAGGTTGCTAAAACAGACATTACCCTGGATTTAGCAAAGAATCTTCTAAAAGATTTAATTTCACCAAACGTTCATCACGAAATTACGATTGAATATATTATTCAGGTTGTAGCGGACCATTTTGGCATCACCATTGCCGACATTCTATCCGCAAAAAGAAAATCTGAGATTGTATATCCTAGGCAGATAGCAATGTATTTGTGCCGTAAATGTACTACTGAATCATTGATTTCCATAGGTAAATACATGGGAGACCGCGACCATACTACCGTTATACATGGTGCGGAGAAAATTGAAAAGGAATTAAAGTTTAATGAAAACACAAAAAATGTAATTGACGTTCTCTTAAAAAAAATAAATCCTAATTAAAACAAAATTAACCTTTAATGCAAGTTTAATAGTAAAAATAACTTATCCACAATTTCAAAGAATTTATCAACCTTAAATCTACAGAGTTTTAACATAGTTATTAAATTCCGAAAGGCTGATATTTACTTAATCAGAAGGGGTTTTCAACATACTCACACCCCCTACTACTGATACTACTTAAATAAATATATATTTTATTTATTGGAACGCCTGAAAGGAGAATACATCACATGAAAATTTTATTTAACAAGGCATCCCTCTTACAAGGAGTTAATATTGTTTTAAAAGCAGTTCCTTCCAGAACAACAATGCCTATTCTTGAATGCATTTTAATTGACGCGACTGCAAATGAAATAAAATTTACTACAAACGATATGGAGCTGGGAATTGAAACAAAAGTCGAAGGTGAAATATTAGAACGGGGTAAAATTGCGATTGACGCAAAAATGTTTTCCGATATTGTAAGAAAACTTCCTGACAATGAAGTAATGATTGACACAGATGATAATTATAACGCGATTATTACATGCGAAAAAGCTAAATTTAATATTTCCTCAAAATCCGGCGACGATTTTTCTTATCTTCCTTTTATCGAAAAAGATAAGTTTATTACAATTTCGCAATTCGGATTGAAAGAAATTATCCGCCAGACGATATTCTCTATTTCTGATAATGAGAGCAAGAAACTAATGACCGGTGAATTATTTGAAGTAAATAATAATATTTTAAAGGTTGTATCACTTGACGGACATAGAATTTCTATCAGAAAAGTTGAAATAGAAAATAACAACAATTCTATGAAAGTCGTTGTTCCCGGAAAGACCTTGATTGAAATCAGTAAGATTTTATCAAACGAAGTTGACGATAAAGTAAATATTTTCTTTACAAGTAATCATATTTTGTTTGAATTTGACAATACTATAGTTGTCTCCCGTTTAATTGAAGGGGAATATTTTAAGATTGACCAGATGATTTCCAGTGACTATGAGACAAAAGTTGTTATCAATAAAAAAGAGTTTTTAAATTGTATTGACAGAGCGACTCTTCTTGTCAAAGAAGGAGATAAAAAACCTATTATTATCAATATTACAGACGGAACCGTAGAATTGAAAGTAACGTCGCCTCTTGGTTCAATGAATGAAGAGATTGACATTACGAAAGAGGGAAAAGATATTCTAATTGGATTTAATCCAAAGTTTTTAATGGATGCATTGCGTGTTATTGACGATGAAGAAGTAAATATTTATCTTGTTAATTCCAAGGCGCCATGTTTTATCCGCGACAGCGAAGAAAGATATATTTATTTAATTTTACCTGTTAATTTTTCACAGGGATAAAAGACAGAGGTACTTTTGATGGAAGTGATAAAGCTTAAAAGCGAGTACATAAAACTCGGACAAGCGATAAAGGCGGCCGGACTGGCAGAGTCCGGTGTAGAAGCGAAGAGTGTTATAGTTGAGGGAAAAGTTAAAGTAAACGGTAAAGTCGAAGTGCAGAGAGGAAAAAAATTGTATAACGGCGATATTGTTACCTTTCATGGAGTTGACATAAAAATTGAAAATTAATTCCATTAATTTACAGAATTTCAGAAATTATAATATTCTTAATATTAACTTTGACAATGAAACAAATATCATTTATGGTGATAATGCCCAGGGAAAGACAAATATTTTAGAAGCGATTTATGTTTCTGCGACAACAAAATCCCACAGAGGAAACAAAGACAGGGAGATGATATCTTTTAACAAAGATGAATCCCATATTAAATCTTTTGTTGAAAAAAACGGTGTTACATACCGCATTGACATGCATCTTAAAAAAAATAAATCAAAAGGCATAGCCATAAACGGAATACCGATTAAAAAGGCGTCCGAACTTTTTGGAATTGTTAATATTGTTGTATTTTCCCCCGAAGATTTAACGATTATTAAGGATGGTCCGGCAGCAAGAAGACATTTTATTGATATGGAACTCAGTCAGATTGATAAAATCTATCTTAATGATTTGAGTAATTATAACAGGATTCTTGCGCAGAGAAATAAGCTTTTGAAAGATTTATATTTTAATCAGGATGCTATTGACACATTGGACGTTTGGGATATGCAGCTTGTTCAATACGGAAGAAAACTGATTGCAGGACGGGATAATTTTATTAAAAATCTCAACAAAATTATCGGAGAAATTCACAGTAAGTTATCCGGTAATAAAGAACATCTGATAATAAGATATGAACCTGATGCAGATGAAAACAGTTTTGCAAGGGAAGTTGCAAGGAACAGAGAAAGAGACTTAAAGACAAAAATGACAAATATAGGACCGCATAAAGATGATATTAGTTTTTTTATAAACGAAAAAGATGTCAGAAAATTCGGTTCACAGGGACAACAAAGAACAGCGGCGCTTTCTTTGAAATTATCTGAGATAGAATTGGTAAAGTCAGTAATAAACGATAGTCCGATACTTTTGTTGGATGACGTATTATCGGAATTAGATAACAACAGGCAGAATTTCTTATTAAACAGCATTAAAGACATTCAGACAATTATAACATGTACCGGTTTGGATGAATTCGTAAATAACAGATTTACGATAAATAAAATTTATAAAGTAACAGAAGGTCATGTTTCAATAGAAAATTAATCGATTTTTGGGAGGAATAACATGAGTACGGAATATGGTGGAGATCAGATACAAATTCTGGAAGGGCTCGAGGCAGTCAGAAAAAGACCCGGCATGTATATCGGAAGTACGTCGTCAAAGGGTTTACACCACCTTGTATATGAAATTGTCGATAATGCTGTAGATGAAGCATTGGCAGGTTTTTGTGATACAATCGAAGTAACAATCAATGAAAATAATTCAATTACCGTTATTGACAACGGCCGTGGAATACCTGTGGATATTAATCACAAGACAGGGCTTCCGGCTGTAGAAGTTGTTTTTACGGTTCTTCATGCGGGCGGTAAATTCGGAGGAGGAGGATACAAAGTTTCCGGAGGACTTCACGGTGTCGGCGCGTCTGTTGTGAATGCGTTATCAGAATGGCTTGAAGTCAAAGTTTACCGTGACGGTAAGATTCATTTACAGAGATATGAAAGGGGAAAAGTTATGTTTCCTCTGAAAGTTATCGGTGAATGTGATGTTAATAAAACAGGTTCTGAAATAACATTTCTGCCTGATACGGAAATTTTTGAAGAAACAGTTTACGATTATGATATTTTAAAGACCAGACTCCGTGAAATGGCTTTCCTTACGAAAGGAATTAAAATTATTCTTCGTGATGACAGAGAAGATAAGCGTGAAAAAGAATTTTACTATGAAGGCGGTATTAAGGAGTTTGTTGCGTATCTTAACAAAAGTAAAACACCTTTATACGGTAACATCATTTACTGCGAAGGTAAAAAAGATAACGTATATGTAGAAGTTGCGCTGCAACACAATGATTCTTATACAGAAAGTACATATAGCTTTGTAAATAATATTAATACACCGGAAGGCGGTACGCATCTTGCGGGATTTAAGAACGCCATTACAAAAACATTTAATGATTACGCACGTTCGTATAAGATATTAAAAGACAGCGACCCAAATCTTACGGGTGACGATATCAGAGAAGGATTGACTGCTATTATCAGTATCAAGATTGAGGACCCGCAATTTGAGGGTCAGACAAAACAGAAGCTTGGAAACAGCGAGGCGAGAGGAGCGGTTGATAGTATTGTCAGCGAACAGCTGACTTATTTCCTCGAGCAAAATCCTGCCGTTGCCAAAATTATCTGTGAAAAATCGGTTCTTGCCCAGAGAGCGAGGGAGGCTGCAAGAAAAGCAAGGGATTTAACGAGAAGAAAGACGGCGTTGGATTCTACGGCGCTTCCCGGAAAGTTAGCGGACTGTTCCGATAAGAATCCCGAGAATTGTGAGATTTATATTGTAGAGGGTGATTCCGCCGGTGGTTCTGCAAAGACTGCAAGAAGCCGTTCTACACAGGCGATTCTTCCTCTGCGCGGTAAGATTTTGAATGTAGAGAAGGCGCGTCTTGATAAAATACTTGGCAATGCGGAAATCAAAGCGATGATAACGGCGTTTGGAACGGGAATCCATGAAGATTTTGATATCAGCAAATTACGGTATCATAAAATCATTATTATGACTGATGCCGATGTGGACGGTGCACATATCAGCACACTGCTGCTTACGTTTTTTTACCGTTTTATGCCGGAATTGATTAAGCAGGGGTACGTTTATCTTGCCCAGCCTCCGCTTTTTAAACTGGAAAAAAATAAAAAAGTCTGGTATGCCTATAGTGAAGAAGAATTAAGCGCGATTATCGCTGAAGTAGGACGTGACCAGAATAATAAAATTCAGCGTTATAAAGGACTTGGTGAAATGGATGCGGAACAGCTTTGGGAAACAACTATGGACCCTGCCAGGAGAATTTTAAGAAGAGTGATGATTGATGATGAAACAGAATCGGAAATTGACGTGACATTTACGACACTTATGGGAGATAATGTTGAGCCGAGACGTGAATTTATTGAGACAAATGCAAAATATGTAAAGAACCTGGATATTTAACAGGACAGAGATAGGAGTAATAGAATGGATGAACATATCTTTGATAAAGTTCATGATGTAGACCTTAAAAAGACTATGGAGGATTCTTATATCGATTATGCCATGAGCGTTATTGCCGCTCGCGCGCTTCCGGATGTAAGAGACGGTCTTAAGCCTGTACAGCGTAGAATTTTATACTCAATGATAGAATTGAATAACGGACCGGATAAACCACACAGAAAATGTGCGCGTATTGTCGGTGATACAATGGGTAAATATCATCCTCACGGAGACACTTCAATTTATGAGGCGTTAGTGAAACTTGCCCAGGATTTTGCGACCAGATATCCACTTGTTGACGGACATGGTAATTTTGGTTCAGTAGACGGTGACGGCGCTGCGGCAATGCGTTATACGGAAGCAAGGTTAAGTAAAATATCCATGGAAATGACGGCGGATATTTATAAAGATACTGTAAATTTCACGCCGAACTTTGACGAGACAGAAAAGGAACCAACCGTACTTCCGTCAAGATATCCGAATTTACTCGTAAACGGAACTTCCGGTATCGCAGTCGGTATGGCGACGAATATTCCGCCGCATAATCTTCGTGAAGTTTCCGCGGCTGTTATTAAACTGATTGATAATCAAGTGGAAGAAGACAGAGAGACATCAGTAGAAGAATTACTTGAAATTATAAAAGGACCGGATTTTCCTACCGGAGCTACGATTATAGGTAAAAGAGGCATTGAAGAAGCATATCGAACGGGGCGTGGTAAAATCCGCGTTCGTGCGGTCTCCAATATTGAGCCGATGGCAAATGGTAAAAACCGGATTGTTGTTACTGAAATTCCGTATATGGTCAATAAGGCAAAGTTAATCGAAAAAATTGCCGAACTTGCCCGTGATAAAAAGGTTGACGGAATAACGGACCTTCGTGACGAATCAGACAGAGAAGGTATGAGAATAGTTATTGAGCTTCGAAGAGACGTTAATCCGAATATTGTTTTAAATCATTTGTATAAGCATACACAGATGCAGGATACATTTGGCGTAATAATGATTGCGCTGGTAAATAATGAACCAAAAGTACTGTGTCTGAAGGATATGCTTCAATACTATCTGCTGCATCAGAAAGATGTTGTAACAAGAAGAACGAAGTTTGATTTAAATAAAGCGGAAGAACGAGCGCATATTTTAGAGGGATTAATGATTGCCCTTGATAATATTGACGAAGTGATTCATATTATTCGTAATTCCCAAAATGTCGCTGTTGCCAAAGAAAAGTTAATTGAGAGATTTGCTCTTTCCGACGTTCAGGCTCAGGCAATCGTGGATATGAGACTTCGTGCGCTGACCGGATTAGAGCGTGATAAGTTAGAAAAGGAATATGCGGAGTTAATGCAAAAGATTGCGGAATTAAAAGCTATCTTAGCGGACGAAAAACTTCTTCTTGGCGTGATTAAGACGGAACTACAAGCTATTACCGATAAGTATGGTGATGAAAGAAGAACTTCCATCGGATACGACGAAGACGAGATTTCTATGGAAGATTTAATCCCGGATGAAGATACAGTGATTGCAATGACACATCTTGGTTATATCAAGAGAATGACGCCTGAAAATTTTAAGAGCCAGAACCGCGGTGGTAAGGGTATCAAAGGAATGCAGACCATTGACGACGATTATATTGAAGATTTGCTGATGACGACAACGCACAGTAATATGATGTTTTTTACGAATAAGGGACGCGTTTATCCGTTAAAAGCATATATGATACCGGAATCAAGCAGGACGGCAAGGGGTACGGCAATCGTTAATATTTTGCAGTTAATGCCGGAAGAAAAAATTTCCGCCATTATCAGTATGGACGGATGTAATGACGACAGTCTGCTGTTTTTTGCGACAAAGAACGGAATTGTCAAGAAGACAAGTATTATGGAATATGCTCATATTCGTAAGACGGGAATACAGGCAATTACGCTTCGTGATGACGATGAGCTGATTGAAGTAAAGCTAACGGATAAGACAAAAGACATTATCCTTGTTACTCAGTATGGTCAGTGTATCCGTTTCCATGAAAATGATGTAAGACCGACAGGAAGAAGTGCAATGGGCGTTATTGGTATGAATCTAGATGACGGTGACGAGGTTGTCGGAATGCAGTTAAATACACAAGGCGACGCGCTTTTAATTATATCGGAAAACGGTCTTGGAAAAAGAACGGATATGGATGAATTTACTGCGCAGCGTCGCGGCGGTAAAGGTGTTAAATGCTATAAAATTAATGAACGTTCCGGTAACGTTATTGGTGTCAAGGCAGTAGATGATTCAAGAGAAATTATGCTGATTACAACAGAGGGAATTATTATCCGTCTTGAAGTAAGCCAGATTTCAAAACTCGGAAGAATTACTTCCGGTGTCAAGCTGATTAATCTTGATGAAGGTATTAAAGTTGCTACGGTTTCCAAAGTCCGTGTGAATCCGGACAAAGCAAACGGCGAAGAAGTAGTTGATGTAGAAGATGAGGATTCTTCCACGGAAACAGAATAATTAAAAAATTGGGTATCTCCCGGAACATGAAAACAGTGAACGGTTGATACCCTTTTATTAAAAACGGAGAATCATATGAGAGTAATCAGGACAGATGTCATTATTGAGAATATAAAAGAAATGTGTATTGAAGCAACGCATTTTCTGACCGAAGATATGAATCAGGTATTTGAGGAAGCAGTTGCCGCAGAGGAATCGCCTCTTGGAAAGCAGGTTTTAAACCAGCTGCAGGAGAATCTTCAGATTGCCAAAACAGATATGATACCAATTTGTCAGGATACAGGAATGGCGGTTATTTTTATAAAGGTCGGACAGGATGTACATATTGAAGGAGGCAGTCTTACAGACGCAATTAATGAAGGCGTCAGAAGAGGTTACATAGACGGATTATTACGCAAATCCGTGGTGTCAGACCCGATTTATCGTGAAAATACCAAGGATAATACGCCTGCGGTAATTCACTATGAAATTGTTGATGGAGATACTATAGATATTACTGTTGCCCCAAAAGGATTCGGAAGTGAAAACATGAGCCGGGTATTTATGTTAAAACCTGCCGATGGTATAGAGGGCGTGAAGGAAGCGATTCTTACAGCAGTGAGAGACGCCGGTCCAAATGCCTGTCCTCCTATGGTAGTAGGCGTCGGAATCGGAGGAACATTTGAAAAATGCGCGCTGCTTGCCAAAAAAGCGCTTACAAGAAATGTGTTGGAACATTCTTCTGTTCCTTACGTTAAAGATTTGGAGCAGGAAATGCTTGAAAAAATTAATTGTCTTGGCATCGGTCCGGGAGGTCTTGGGGGGACAAAGACGGCGCTTGCTATAAATATTGAAACATATCCGACACATATTGCGGGACTTCCGGTAGCAGTTAATATTTGCTGCCATGTGAACAGACATGCACACCGGATAATTTAGGAGGAAATTATGGACAGATATATCAAAGCGCCAATCAGCGATGAAGATGCGCGTTCACTTTGCGCGGGTGATTATGTTTATATAACAGGAACAATTTATACGGCGAGGGACGCGGCACATAAGAGAATGTATGAAGTTCTGGAAAAAAACGAAAAATTACCGATTGACATGCAGAATAATGTGATTTATTATATGGGACCTTCGCCTGCGAGAAGGGGAAGAGCTATTGGTTCGGCAGGTCCGACAACGGCAAGCCGGATGGATAAATATGCTCCCGCGCTTCTTGATTTGGGATTAAAGGGAATGATAGGCAAGGGAAAACGTTCACAGGCAGTCAAGGACGCGATTGTACGTAACGGCGCTGTATATTTTGCGGCGGTTGGCGGCGCTGGAGCTCTGCTTTCCCAGAGAATTACAAAATCTAAGATAATTGCATATGATGATTTGGGTACGGAAGCAATTCGGGAATTGGAAGTAGAAAATTTTCCGGTGATTGTAGTGATTGATTCGAAAGGTAATGATTTGTATGAAACGGTAATCGAACAATACAGGAAGATATAAAATAAACAGTTGACATTCTGAAAAACCTCTAGTATAATAATCAATGCGTCTAAACAGAATATCTGTTGGGCATAATATCATATGAGAATATGGATTCGGAGTAGTACTCAAGTGGCCGAAGAGGTGCCCCTGCTAAGGGTATAGGTCGGGAAACCGGCGCGAGGGTTCAAATCCCTCCTGCTCCGCTAAAGGTTTGACATGAAAGTGTCAGACCTTTTTTATTTTATAGGAAATTGTGTAATATATACTGAATACGAAATGAGGAACGATATCGTGAAAGAGGAAGAAAAATTAAGAGACCCGGACATGAGGGAAATTTTATTTGAAACATATGAAAATACAGGAGAACGTCTCCGCATCTTTGAGGAACTTGTAATCGGGAAAAGCCGCGCGGATGTTATTCTTGTGAAGGAGAATGAAATACTGGGTTTTGAAATTAAAAGCGACAAGGATAATCTTATCCGCCTGACAACACAGGTTAAGAATTACGAGCGTTTTTGTGATAAATGTTATATTGTTACGGGTGTTCATTATATTGATAAAATAGAGGAAGCCGTACCAAAACATTGGGGCGTATATGATATTGCAAAAGATGAAAACGGAAATCTGCATATTGAAATGTTTAGGGAGGCAAATCGTAATCCAAAAGAACGTCCTACGACAAAGTTAAAAAATCAGATGAATTTATTGTGGCGTTCAGAGTTGATTAAAATTGTTAAAACATATAAATTGGGCGGTGTGACAAAAAGAAATAAGAGGCAGCTTAGAGATTTGATTATAGAAAAAATGGGAAAAGAAGAAGCAAAACGGATGACCTATGACGCTCTGATAGAACGGGATTATAGTATTTATCAAAAAGAAGATTAAGCGGTTTGTTTTATAAAAACATAAAACATATCAGTAAAATGAGGATACGAGGATATGACATTACGAACATTCAATTTGTTACAGTTTATTGCAAGAGAGCCGGGGAAATAGTATAATAAATACAGAAGATAAAGAAAAGTTAAAGAAGGTATTGGGATGAAGTTTAAGGGCATTGAAAAGAAGACAGAGGGAAAGTTTATTACAAGATACGATTTGGAATATGAGACGGTTGATAATAAGAAAAAAATATATGAAATGATTAGTCGGAATAAAAACCTTTCCTCTTATGAAGAACTGCACGGCAATAAACCAGATGCCGTTGTAATTATCGCGACAAATGAGACAGGTGATAAAATTTTACTCGATAAAGAGTTCCGTCTTGCGCCCGGCGAGTGGGTGATTAATTTTCCGGCAGGTTTAATCGATGAAGGCGAGACGCCGGAAGAGAGCGCGGTTCGTGAGCTTCGTGAAGAAACCGGACTTGAGTTATATCAGATTGACGATTTTCTTAATATGAGTTACAGTGCGGTAGGATTCAGTAATGAAATCAACGTATGTGTTGTGGGAAAGGCAAGAGGAGAATTTCATGAGAGTTCTTCTACTTTAGAAGAAATTGAACCGGGCTGGTACACAAAAGCTGAAGTCAGAGAATTATTAAAAAAATATAAGTTTGCGGCAAGAACGCAGGCATTTTGTTATTTGTGGAGTAAAGAGTAAATTGATAGGAAATATCGTAAAAACGGCCGTGTTACCGGAATGGTGACACGGTTTTTTCATGTGTTTCTTTATAAAACGAGCAGGTCATACTATAATAAAATTACCTTGCAGGGAAAAAATGAAGGAGTATTTAAAATATATGGTAGAGTTTGGAGAAAAATTAAAACAAGTGAGGGAGAAAAACGGAATGACGCAGGCAACTCTCGCGGAACACCTCTATGTAACAAGGCAGGCAGTTTCGAGATGGGAATGTGGAGCGCGTTATCCCGATTTATTGACGACAAAGAAAATCGCGGAAATTCTTGAGGTTTCGATTGACGAACTTGTATCGGGCGAGGAACTTCAAAAAAACATCGAGCGGGAGCCTGTATTGGCAAAGCCGGTGTCTAATATTATTCAGACAATGCTTTATTCCACTGCGGCGGCAGCATACCTGCTTATGAGCATATTTGCACTAAAAAGCCTGTTTCCTGATGAAGCGTTAATTGGGACGCCTGCAGGCAGAATTACATTAGTCAATATTGCAGCAGTCACAAGAATTACATTGTGTTTTGCAGCGGTGGCAGCAGGACTTTTCTTTTCGGTGAAGAATACATTAACACCGAAAAAGACAGGAATGATTATGAGCGCTTTTTACGGAATCACAGCGGTAGAATTTGTTTTAACCGTAATTGATATGCAGATAAAACAAAACGGTTATATGCCGTGGACTGGATGGATTGACGGTTTTTTAATTCCTTTTATCTGTTTTGTTTGTATTTTACTTTATTTTTATAACGGAAAATGTAAAATACCTTCTATAATTATTTATGGAATTGCCGCGTTGTCTGTCCTGGAAATTTTGTACGCTATCAAAATAAGTATCAATCGTACGACGGAGTTGTCTTTTGTGACGTGTACAATCAGTTATATGGGACGGTTTGGATTGGTTGCGTTACTGGTTTATCAGACTTATGTGTTCTCGAAAAAAATAAAAATGGGTATCAGTAAATAACTGATTTGTAAAAGGGGAGCCGGTTTAAGACTCCTCTTTTAATTGCTTTAACATAATAATTTCTAACGGTTCGCCCGGCAGGAGTAATGAGCCGCAATCGACATAACCGTTTTTTCTATAAAAGAACTGTGCCTGTTCGTTTGATAGTGTTGATGTTAAGACAGCGCCGTAATTTTTTTCTGACATTTTCCTCTCCCAAAAATCAATCAATACTGTTCCATATCCTTTTCCCCGATAGTCTTCTAATAAATACAACACATTCAAAAATGGCATGTTATCCCAAAATAAATTATATCTAAGCCATCCAATAAACTTATTTTCTATATGCATAACGTAAATCCTGTTTTGATGTATTGCATTTTTTAATTCCTGTGCATTAATATGCTTGTCATAGGAATTTAAAATGTTAAAATCATTTATATCCGCGTATCGAATCATTTATTTACTCTCCATGTATTATTAAGTGCCAAAAAATAGAAGTATATATTAAATGGCCGTAGCTATCCCTAAATTATAGGGGGGTCAGCTACGACCAAAATAGGATTAAAAATTTATCTAATAAGCTATTTCAATTTGAATTTGTGTACCAAAGTATTCATAAGCAGAGACTGCTTTGATAATTCCTGCGAAGTAGCAGCACTTTCCTGCGAAGTGGAAGAGGTATTTTCAACTACGGAGGAAATCTGGTTAATCCCGTCGGTAACTTGAGAAATTGCACTTGTTTGATTCTCTATAGCTTTTACCATTACGTTCATTTTTGTAGTTACATTTTCGGCAATGGAATTAGTTTTGTCCAATGATTCTGTGACCTTGCTTACGACTTGACTGCCTTCCATTACAGTGGCAATTGAACTTTCAATAAGTTCTTTGGTAGCTTTTGCCGCCTCATCGGACTTAGAGGCAAGACTTCGAACTTCATTAGATACTACAGCAAAGCCTTTGCCGGCGCTGCCTGCCCGTGCAGCCTCTACAGAGGCGTTCAAAGCCAAAATATTGGTCTGAAAAGCAATATCCTCAATGGTGTTTATTATTTTACCGATTTTAGAGGAGGATGTAGAAATTTTTTCCATTGCAGCGTTTAATTCTTTAACATAATCTACACTAGTGCTTAATTGAGCACCGGCTTGATTTACAAACATACCCGCTTCTGCAGCAGCAGCAGCAGTCTGTTTAGCATTCTGTGCAATATCAGTTACAGTGGAAGATAGCTCATGAATGGCGCTTGCCTGTTCAGCAGCTCCTTGGCTCAGGGACTGGGCACCATTAGACATTTGACTAGCATTGTCAGCTACAGTTCCGGCAGACTGGCTAATTTGCCGGAGTGTGTCGTTTAATGAACCATGGATTGCTTTAATAGACTTTTCAATTTCTATAAAATCTCCCCAGTATGTGCGGGTAATATTTTCACGAAAGTCACCCTGCCCCATTTTGCCCAGATGGTAAGATACATCCTGTACGACATCATTTAGGCGGTATAAGGTTGCATCCAGAGCTTTTGTCAATTCAGCGGTCTCATCCCGAGATTTCACAACAGGGGTAGAAGTATGTAAATCACCTTCAGCTAGTTTTTCCAGTCGGATTACACAAGCACGGATAGGACCCGAGATGGATTTTCCTACCAGCACTGCTACAGGGAAAGTAGCAATTACAACAAGAACTACGACAATAATTGTGAGCATAATACTCCGATCTAACGTAGATTTAAATTCATGCTGGCTGGTCTCAATAGCAATACTCCATTCTTGATAACCATCAATAGGGGCAAATCCCACAAGCTTGTTATCTCCATAAAAGTTATAGGTGCCAAAGCCGGTTTCTCCTTGAATCATCTGCTGATTCACTGCAGCGATGTCCATTACGCTTGGATCTGTTTTAGCAGCTTCAATCATATTGGAACTATTTTCTACTACAGAACGTTCCCGGTGACCGATGACATTACCTTTGTTATCTAATATATAGGCTACGCCATCATTACCCATGGATAGATTTACTACGATATCCGACAGAAAATCGGCATCAATGCCGCCATAAACCACACCTTCAAAACGACCGTCATTGATTATGGGAACTTCCAACAAGAAAATTAATTGCTGGCCATCACTCATGATGTCAGAGATATAGGGTTCCATGTTTTCCTTGCACTGTTGAAAATAGTCCTCTTCGGCATAACTATAGCCGGTAGAAGAAAAGCCGCTGGCATCCATTTTACCCGTATATAAAAAGCCATTGCGAAGGGCAATTTCGTCCCGGATAGGAATTAATTCCGGGTCATCCGGTTCAGATTCCCGGAAAATATCGGATGCAGCAGCTTCTTGAAGGGCAGTCCAGTAATTATTCATTCGCCATTCAACTGCATCAGCTGCCATCTGTGTAGCTGGTCCTAAAGTTTTTGCCATCATATCATCGATTCCACTGGCATTTAGTAAGGCTGTAATTACTCCAATCAGGACTGAACCGATTAGCATTACTGACAGCATACTGATTTGAATTTTTGATTTGATAGACTTCACGTATCATCTTCCTCTCATCCATATTTTTGAACAGGAGAAATGAATCAGCCAGGTGTAAACGATTCATAGGTTCTTACTCCTGCCCATTCAATATATTAGCATAAAGCATTCAAATATTCAATTTACAGTTTAATAGGAAATATTAAAATTGTTATGAGCTTTTTATCATCAAATATATTGGAATACTTGTCTGTATAGTAGAAAAATGTTAAAATAAAATTTACTAAAAAGGAGATTTTAGGAATGGACATCATATACAGACATGCAGTGAAAGAAGATATACAAATCATTGAAATGCTTATAACACAAGCGATTGCTGAAATGGAAAAAAAGCAAATATTTCAATGGGATGAACTATATCCGATAAGAGAGGATTTTTTAAATGATATACAATATAATCATTTATTTGTTGGATGTATTAATTGCCAGATTGCAGTGGTGTTTACCATAAATGAGGATTATGATGAAGCGTATATGAATGGAAAATGGAAAAATCCGGATAAATCATTTCAAATTATACATAGGTTATGTGTGCGTCCAAAGTTTCAAAATAAAGGTATTGCAAAACAGACAATGCGATATATTGAAAACAAAGTTTTGTTGGAAGGAAAACAGGCAGTAAGACTGGATGTTTTTTCACAGAATCCATATGCGGTAAAATTATATCTTGAATGTGGATATGAAAAAGTTGGAAAGGCAGAGTGGCGAAAGGGTACTTTTTATTTAATGGAAAAATATTTAGAATAAATGCCAGAACATAAAGAGAGACAAAGATATATTAGTATTTATAGAAGAAATCCATTAGGACTACAGTGATAGTTTATAAACATTTTGTTTTGGATAAAGGTAGAATTTAATCAAAGAGAGCTATAACAAAAAGTCAGAAAGAGAGAGTATATGAATAAAAATGTAATACATATTTATGGAGCATCTGGTTCCGGGACAACAACCCTTGCAAAGTATATATGTGATAATAAAGGGTTTTTCTTTATGGATACTGATGACTATTTCTGGATGCCAACGAATCCGCCGTTTACAAAAAAGAAGGAAGTCAAGGAGCGTATTCGGTTAATGAGAGCCGATATTGATAAAAATGATAATGTAGTTATTTCAGGTTCCCTCGTTGATTGGGGAGATGAGTTGATACCGTTATTTTCATTGGCGGTTCGTCTTGAAACACAAGTAGATATTCGCATAGAGAGATTAAGAAAAAGAGAGAAAGACCGTTTCGGTTTCCGAATTGAAGTGGGTGGGGATATGTACGAAATTCATAAAGAATTTATGGAATGGGCATCTAAGTATGACAGTGGTGGTCCTGAAATGCGCAGTAAAGCAAAACATGATGAATGGCAAAAGTTATTAAAATGTAAACAAATTGTTTTAAACGGCAGCGATGATTTGGAATATAATTTGCAACAAATAAAAAAGTTCATAAAATAATTTCGACTTTTTTTCAAAAAAAATAAAAAGGATAGTAAAACAAAAAATTTTACATGAAATACTTCATCTAGATATTGTTATTATAATAGAAAACACATACTATATTTGGTAGTTTTAGAAAATATGAAAAAAAATTTCAATTTTTTGAAAAAAATGCAAAAAAGATGTTGACTTCCTAAAATGGAAGTGATATTATAAATAAGCTGACTGCCGGGGAGGCAGTTGGGACGCAGACTAAAACAGGTTCTGCGTGACAGTGCAGGTCATTATAAGACTCACAGCCTGAACATTGAAAACCAAACAGTGAAACAACCCTGAAAATTCTAAAAGATTTTCAAAAACAGGACTGGCATGAATTGGAATGTCAGTCGCGAATGGTATAAAAACCACAGTAAAAAGGGAAAGCAAAAGCTTTTTAAAAAGTCCAGACAGTTTAAAACTGGCAGGGAGACAAACAAAAAGGAAACGTGACCGGGAAACTTAAAGGGGATTCCGGTGATTCAAACCGCAGGGCGGTTTAAAAGTTTTATATGAGAGTTTGATCCTGGCTCAGGATGAACGCTGGCGGCGTGCTTAACACATGCAAGTCGAACGAAGCGCTTTAAGGAAGTAGCTTGCTATGGAAATGAAGTGACTGAGTGGCGGACGGGTGAGTAACGCGTGGGTAACCTGCCTCACACAGGGGGATAACAGCGAGAAATTGCTGCTAAAACCGCATAAGCGCACAGTAACGCATGTTACGGTGTGAAAAACTCCGGTGGTGTGAGATGGACCCGCGTCTGATTAGCTTGTTGGCGGGGTAACGGCCCACCAAGGCG
>CAJTZH010000011.1 GCA_910584325.1 uncultured Lachnospiraceae bacterium
AACCGGCAAAAGCCCCGGCCCTGGAAACGATGCGGATCATGTTTGCCGAGCTGTGTTTAAATGCGAGACAGGGGTGGTAGTTTGAGAACCTTGTAAGTTATGATAGGTGTTAAACAGAAAAAGAAATCGAAAAGATATTCATTCAGTTTGAGATGACAATATCAATTAAAAACTTACAAAGAAAAGACAGAAAAATGAATATGAAAATGTCAAGAAAAAAAGTAGAAATTTTTTAAAAAATTTTAATACAATCCATAAGGCATTGTATTTCATGGAAAAGAACCATAAATTACTTGTTTTTGACAACACTTAACTAGAGGGTATAGTATAATATATTTTATATATTATACCCCCTAGTTAAAAGCAGTCACTATTCAGTTACCATTAATTACACAAAGCCGTATTCCGTGGCTACATCCTTAGAACACCTACCACCAAGAAGTTTTCTTGGAATGCTATTGATATAGTCCTGTACGCCTTTGATATAATCCTCACTGAACTGTGAGAAATCCGAACCCTTAGGGCAGAAACGGCGGACAATCCTGTTTGTATTTTCATTTGTTCCACGTTCCGAACTGCAATACGGATGACAATAGTATATCTTGGTTCTGACAGCGTTTTCATTCAAACAGGACTTTTCCATAGATTTATAATCAAGAAATTCACAACCATTATCACACGTTATTGATTTAAACATATAAGGAAAATTTCCCTTATATGTTTCTTCTAACCTGTCAAGTATCTGTACGGTATTCTGTGTAGTCTTTCCCGTGGTCTTAAAAACAAGAGTGTCTCTGGATAACCGTTCAACCATTGTAACAAGGGTTTCTTTAGAGCCGTTCTTACAACCCTCAATAGAATCCATTTCCCAGTGCCCGAAATCAAGCCGTTTATTGATATGTTTCGGGCGGTTTTCAATCGAACAGCCTTTTTTATTATTCAGTGCAATACCTGTTGTTTTTGTTCTGTTATTTTTCTTTTTCCGCTTATAAATCAAATGTTTCGGGCGGAGATTATAGAAAACCTTGCTGTAGATATAATTATAAAGTGTTGACAGGCAAATATTTACAGGTATTCCCTCATTACGGCATATTTCTAATGCACTGTAAGGTGAATACCTGTTGTTTATTATCAAATATTCTATTCTGTCAGCTAAAACAATATTATTTCCTATCGCAAGGTTGCGCCCTTTGTTATGTCCACGTTCAATTCTAACACGTTCCCCAGTGTCTGCTAGGTATCTTGTTACGGTCCTTAATTCAGTATCAAGCAGTTCAACAGAACCGCGCTTAATTTCACGGTATATTGTCGGGTTCGGGCGGTTTAATTTCTTTGATATCTCATACGGTGTCAATCCCTCATTCAAATACTGTTCTATCAGATACCGTTCCCTTATTGTAAGATGTCCCATAAAAACACCCCCTTCATTTTCCGCACGTGCGGAAAATTACTTTCTGTTGATGTGGAATACAGACATATTGTTATCAGTAAAAGGCATATCCAAAGAAGTGCTATAGCTGATATTGTCAAAGGAATTTAACAGCGTGTCCATTTCGTCAACCATAAGTTCCGTTATAACAGGCTTGTTTAGATTACGGCTTGACCAGTACCTTTTTTTGTTCGCGGTAAGACAGCACAAATCTTTTGTAATATACTTTGTGATATAGCTTGCGCATCTTGCATTGTCCTCAACAAGAGAGCAGGAAGAGAAGCCGAAACCGTATTGTTTCAATGTGTAGTTTGTTTTTCCCCTGTAAAAGTGAGGTTCTACAAACTCAAGGTTTCCGCAGTCTGAAAACAACCCGTGGAAATGATATTTCTTACCGTCCTTATGGAGTTCGGGAACGAGAATATATTTTAAATCGGGCGCATACCGTTTTCTAATGTTTTTTAACCAGTTCGAGAGGAAAACAACAAGTTTGTCGTAATTATCGCTTGGATACCGTTCAGGGTCGAACGTGAATGTAACAAACCAGTTCCATATATTAGCTTGTGCGATACTGTAAATAATATTTTTCGTTCTTGCCATACTGACATACACACTGTGTTGTCGTTTGCTCTCAAGCTGTTCGGGTGACAGCATGGACTGTCTTTCTTTTGTTTCGGCTATCTCTTTAGCACGCTGTTCTTTTTGGAGAGCCGTGAGCCGTCTGACAGGTTTTTTATAATATTTCACTTCCGTGTTGCCGGGATACTCGGTCACTTTTGCGTTGTACTTCATTATTTTAGCCATAATTTTTCATGTCCTTTTCATTTGGTTTTCCGCACGTGCTGTTTTTATCGGCTTGCGTTGTGCGGTACTGGTTTTTGAGTGTGACACTTAAACGTTGACATTGACAAGATAAACTACCGTATATTATATATATATTTATATATGCGTGACCGCCCTGTTGCCTGTCGCATATGTGGTTTAACCCCTCGCAGGCTCGGGGCATGCCACATATGCGCCATTCAACAATTCGTACACGCACTCCGCCCATATCTTATCACGTCTTGCTTTTTCCTTCTGTTCTTCCGTGAGAAAAACTTTCCCCTTGATGTGCTGGGTTGTTGCAAAACTGTCGTATATGTCATAATATGCCTCATAATTGTTGTTGAAATAGCTTTTCAAGTGGTTTAATTTATTGTTTTTGAGGGCATAGAGTGTTTCAACGCATAAAAAAGCATGTCCGCCCCTTAAAACGGCAAACATTTTCCAAAAACCCTTATAATTAATATAATCTCTGTGTTCCACCTTGGTTTGCAGGATTGCCTGTATTTTCTTGTCTATCCCTTTGTCGGTCTGGCTTTCCAAGATACAGTCAAAACCATAGTGGCGGTGCATACGGAAAAATTCAACCCATGAAATACGGTCAGACTTATTCCATGCCCTGTTGTCGAAAAAATCCTCACATTCCGAGATTGCAACAAGGGTCTGACCCTCTTCATACTGGAATTTATCGTTGTACTTATGGAAGTTTTCGGCGAATCCGTACAAACCCTCTATATACGAATACTTATCGGGTCTTTCGTCCGCACGTGCGTTTTTCTTCTGCCCGGGGTAAGTGAACGCATTTTTCAACAGTTCATGCCCGGGGACGCAAACAAGTGTTCCAACGTTGTCAATACCGCGGGAACGGGCAAGTTTTAATATTTCTTCTTCCTTTAAACTGATGTTAATGCAGATAACGTTCTTTCCATGAAAAAGCCAGTCCTCGCAGATAGTTTTTGCTAGGTGCAGGGACTTACCAGAACCGGGAACACCGCAGTAAAAATATACCAAACAGCCACCCCCTTAAAAAAGGAACTTGAATATCTTTTCAACCAGTTCACTTTTAGACGCAAGGGTGCCCTGTATATAGCAGTAACCGAAATATGCAGTAAGAGCAGAAAGCCATACCTCAAGAATTTTCTCAAACATGTCAAACGGAATGAACCAGTTCACCATGCCGAGAACGTCATATTCAAAATCAAACTGGATAAATGTAATAAATGGAGAAAAGGGAGAGTTAGGCAGAAGACTGAATAACCCTTCCAATAACTGATTAAAAGAACCAACTAATAACGTTAATACGTCCATATACATACCCCTTTACTTGTTTTTAAACTGTATGGTCAGCCTGTAAAGATAAACCATAAATGTAAGCGCCAAAAATGAGCGTAGTAATTCGGAAAATTTTTCATAATCCTCTAAGTCCACGTCAAGCACAAAGTCGTAACCGACATTATACCCAAGAATATTGAAATCTATGGGAATGTCCATTTTAAATTTTGGAGCAACGGGTTCGGATTCCAATAATACCATGACATTCGCAATATCCCAAGGAATGGATAAGGGAAACTTTGTTTTCATGGTTTCAAGAGCGGTAAGCTGTGAGGAAATCTTAGAAAGCTGGTCACTAATCTCTTCTTCCCCGAACAAGTCTAAAATTAAATCCGCAACATCTGTTCCGACAAGAAGTGCTAGTTTTGTATTCATTTTTTCCAACAGCTTTTTCATTTCCTCAAGCAGTTTCTTAATATCCTCAAAAAATGCACTGCTGTCGGTAAGATATTCCGAAATGGTGTCGAAACTGTCCGTGAATACCTTTTTAATGTCCTGTAATTCTGTAATGATATCCTTATCAAAACCAAGGCTTTTTGAAAAATACGTGAATGATGCCTCATAAAAACCGTAATCATGGTCTTTCTGGTTTGCAATCAGATTTCTAATTCCTGTAAGCAGTTCATTCACATTTTCAAAGTATCCGCTTAAATCATCACTAAGGGCATACAGTTTTTCATAATATAGTTCTATGTAAAAGAATATTTCGTTCTTTTCCTCGTCAGTCAGTCCGCCCCCTGTTGTTCCTGTGCCGTTTTCAATGTTCCATTCAAGCAGGAAGTCAAACAGTTCGTCGAAATTGATATTGACCTCTATGGAAGAGAAATCAAAAACCGTATCACCGTTTTCGTTGACTTTGACAATTCCGCTGTTCTGGAGCGCATCCAAAAGCGTTTTCAAATACTCCATGTCATTCTGGAAAAACTCCTCATTGGTGGAAAGTATCTGGTTAAGTATCTCCTTGATGTCCTGTAAGTTATCGTTTACACCGTCAAGACCTTTGTTTACATCATCTAAAGAACCGCTTATTTTGTCCAACTCGGCAGAAAGGGTACTGTCTATAATCTGCTGTAATTCGTCAGCATTTACGGCATTAGTAACGTTGTTGTTTATGGTGTTGTAAATGTTCTGGACATTCTCATTTGTATATTTGTTTATGGTTTCTTGGTTTAACGTGATATCTTGATATGTTTTGTTGTAATAGTCACTTGTGTAATATGCTATAGGCTTGCTATTCACATAATCATATAAATCATTCAACGAATTAAAAACCGGAATGGGCTGACCGCAAAAAACACCATTATATCCGGCACGGTTACATTTATATATACTGTTTGCAGTATCAGCAGTAACAACACCATAGCCAGAAGACCAAACGACATTATTAGCTCCAAGTGTTTCCTGTAAAGAAGATAAAGAATATTCCGTCAATTTACAATTATTTAACCAACGTCCACCAATACCAAAGACTAAAACCGGAAGAGTAGAATTTAATTCTTTATCGACAAAAGATATATAGCCACGGTCAATATAGGCATACCGAAATTTTGTAAAATCTATTGCATCAAATAAATCCCAAGAAGAATTTGGCTGACCAAAAGCGCCAAATGTATCAAAATATTTTCGAAATGCAACATATGAAGTGCCATCCGTTGGAAAACGGGCAGAATAATGTTCATAATAAACCTTGGAACTGCCGGGATAGTAAATAGTGTAAGGTTCTTTGGTTTTTATGTATTGTTCCACTAAGTTGCGGAGTTGTAACAGGGTATCGGCTGACATAATAAGATTACCCTTTGTATCATAAGTTAATGAATGAGGTGTATCTTTTAAAAAATTACTAATAAAATCGGTAACTAATTCTCTATCATCACTAGAAATTCCAAGTTGTGTCATTATATAATTTAATACCTTTTCATTCATAAAAGGCGAACCGTCAAGAATAGTGACATGTTCATTAAAATATTGCCAATAATCATTCTCGTCTATAAACCACAAATCAAAATCAGATGCATAGTAGGTATGCGTATCATCTTGATTTTTAACAGGTTCTGCAAAGACCTTAACCGAGAAATAAGGCGAAAATATACATGAAAGCATAATAATACAGATAATAACGACTGATAGTATACGTTTTAAAATATTTGATAACCCTTTGCACATTTAATCTACTCCATAAAAAAAACTAGGTACAAAACCTAGTCTTTTTTATGAAATAATGATAAAATTTTTTTAAGGATTTCATAAATGATATCACCAACTTTAAAAAATAATTTAGTGAAAAGAAAATGTACACATATGAAACCAACTATTACATAAATTGCCAAAAGTTCCATGCATATACCCCCAACTTCCTAAATTCTACCATTTTTTGACTAGCTTTGCAACCTCTATTTTATTGTTACTTGTCCGCACGTGCGGATTTCTTTGTATGTTTTTTAACAGCAAATTTACTAATCGCGCCGTATTCCCCATAGGCATACCTACCCGAATATATAGGTTATCGCCCACCAGTCTAGCGCTATTACTCCAATTACAAACAGCGCAAGTCCGGCTAATCCTAAGTATGCCAGTATCTTTGTTTTAGTTTTCGGATTCATCTTCTTCATAGTCGTTTACCTCTTCTTTATTTATTACATACTTTGTTTTACAGTGCCATTCCTGTTTTCTGTATATCCTTTTAACGTCGTCACGGATTGTTTTGATATCCTCACGGATTGCTTTGATATTCTTGAATCCGATTACAGTATATACAGTGATTATTACAATACAGACTGTTACTATTAATGCCATTTTTTGTCTCTCCTTTTTATTTAGTTGCCCCCTCTGAGCGGTTAGAGGGGGCGGTGTAATTAATGGATTGCCTTGAACAATCCCATTGCCCAACGTGGGACAAACTTGATTGCAAACAGGGTGAATCCAGATGCAATAATTGCCGCCGAAGCATTGGCAAGTGCTGAAGTAAGGTCATCAAGACCGTCAACCATGTGTTCCGACATGCTGTCAACGATTTTTGCAACATCAGTTTTATTGCCGATGTTGACGTCAACATCTACCTCGCTTGCAATTCTTAAAGCGTTTGTTGCTAATTCAGGCATGTTTTTTCTCCTTCCTGTACGTTATGTACTCATTATTTTATATCAATAAGGTTTACAACCTTAGAGATACCCTCTGCTATGGCGGAAAAAAACAGGTATATTAAAAATCCCGCTACCGCCCCGATTATCATAAATTCTATATATGACTGTGCTAAGAATTCTAAAAACTCTACATTCTCCATATCTTTGAAAACCCCCATCCGACGATTGCCC
Source organism: uncultured Lachnospiraceae bacterium (assembly GCA_910584325.1). GTDB lineage: Bacteria > Bacillota > Clostridia > Lachnospirales > Lachnospiraceae > MGBC120314. The sequence continues at coordinate 6,895 of CAJTZH010000011.1, forward strand.
CGAATATCATGGCAAGGATAAATATAATTACGATTGTTCCAAGCCTGTTTTCGGTGCTGTAGTCCTCAAACTGTTGCGCTGTTACGCCCATGTATGCCGTTTCCGTTATCGGCTGTATGGCGGTTGTTGCCTGTGTTTCTGCCGTACCTGTCGTTTCAGCGGAAACGCCGAAAATTTCATCCGTGTTATAGGTAAGTGGTTCCCTTTGGTTCTCTGTTTGGGTTTCTGTCGGGTTTTCCGTCCGGTCAAGTTCTGTGTCAGTCTGTGCAGTATCCGAATAAGTTTCCGTATTTTCCATAGTTTCCACATTTTTCTCCTTCCTTTTTGGATTCTGGCTCTGCCTTTGGGGATGATTTAGGGCAGGCTTTTGGGGACTTTTTTAAAGGCGTTTTCGCGGAGTCTACCCCTATCTTGCATTTTCTAACAGCTTTAACGGATTTGAAACCCATAAATCCGTTAAATTGTAAGAAAATGCTTTCTTTCCCCTACATGACACAGTGAGGGGAAAGAATTTCCCTGTCGCGTCCTTTACGATTTCTCTACAGGTTTTTGTTTCCGTTCCTGTTGGGTTTAGGTTATGGTCAAGGTGGAAATCTCACTTTGTGAAATTTCCACGTATTCCCCATTTTTGGGTGTTGTTTATGCCTGTCAAGGGTTGCCCTGACGGCGTACCGGCGCGTTGCGCCTTGCCCCTTGACAGGCGTTTCACGTGTTCCCGAAGTTGTGATATACTGGTGTTTGACAATGTGTGTAAATTTCCTTGGTGCGTCCCTTTACCTCGCTTGCGCGACCGATTTAAAGCATTAAATCGGCATGAAAGGGGCGTTCCTTATTCCCTTATTGTATGGTTTCACCTGTTACAACAAAGGAATAAGGGGGTTGCGCCGTTCTGCGGTTTCGCAGGTGGCTTTACTTCTTGGTTTTTGTCGGCTGTTTATCCGTTTCCGCACGTGCATTTCCGTCCTGTTCAGCCGTTGCCCCTATGTCCGTTTTGAGTTCCTGTGGAATGAATCCCGTGTTGTCTGATGGCTGTGGGGCAGAGGAAGAATTAGTCTGCGTTGCCGTCTGCTCTACCGGGACAGGCTGTACCGTTCCCTGTGCTGTGTTTCCCTGTGCCGCCTGTTTCTTTTCCTGTTCCTTTAACCAGTTCTGGAATTTCAGCATGTTTTCTTCCATTGTTTCAACAAACGGGTTGTAATCATGCATTCCATCGCGTGCTATGCATGGAATGTCTGGAAGGTATGCAACTGTGAACCAGTCATCACGGCGCAGGATTTCCGCGCTTGCAAATCCCGTGATTTTAAAGCGGTTGCTTGAATTGGATGCGTCTGTGTCAACGGTACATAAAAATGCGTATCGTTGGAACTCATTCACAGAATGGTAGACTTTTTCGCTACATTTGATTGTCGGGCATGCGCTGTCATTCTGTACCAAGTCCACCAACAGCGAGTAGGAATAGCCTTCCGTTTTGCGCCCGTTTTCATAGATTGTGTATGGTTTTGGCTCAAGTTTCTGGTATACCATACCAGATAATATTACTCCTTTGATTATCATGTTCTTTTTTCTCCTTTTTCTCTCTTTTCTTGATTTTCCCCTATGCCGTCGCCGGGGTGTCCTTCTGGACGGATTTATATAATAAATGCATTTTTATATACTGGTTGTATGCCTACTGGGGAAAAGGAACAAACAGACCGCAACTCGAGTTCTATTTATATTAAGTCTGCCGCTTTATCTCTTCCCGTTCGGCACATATATGGTTTTTATGGCTGTTTGCCTAAACCTTCCATTTTTTTCCGTTCCTTACAGAACGGACTTTCCCCTTTTAGTGAGGGCGGGGTGTTTCCCCACAGGAACGGGTTCTCACACGTTCCTATTCTTGTTTCGTAACCTTGCGCCGACGTTGTATCACGTCCGTTGCATTTGATATATTCGCGGATTTTACATTCCTCACAGGTTTTACACATATCACAGTACATATGAATTTCACGTATTCCGCGGAGCGCACCATCCAGATGAAGATAGTTGAATTTCTCGCCTTCCTCTTTTAGTGCCTTCTCCATTAAGTAGTAAATCCCCTTACGCCGTGAAGGGTAGTGCCCTTTGTATTTTTCACCGTTTGGATTCATTTCCCGTTCTCCTTTTTATGTATTACGATACCCGTAAAAGGGTATGAGGGGGCAGGAAGAAGAGATTTAAGCCGTTACAGGCAAACCCACCCCCCCCTTGTATATGTTAATGCCCCGTTGGAGCAATTAACGTCTTTGTTATGCTGTCTTTACCACAATGTTTCCCATTTCGTCTACCAGAATGACGTATCCCCCGTTGCTTGGCGGTAGTTTTAACGGCTTGCCTTTTAGTTCCTCAAGCGTTATTTTCCCGATTTCTTTAGGCTTTTCGGGCGGATTTATCGGAACAGTATTTTCATTTTCCGTTTCCGTTGTCCCTTTGGTGGTTATTTTCTTTGTGCCGGAATCCTTGCTTGTCAATCCGTCTTTATAGTCCTCGATAGCTTTCTGGATATCACGGCAGGACATTTCACTTTTTATCCCGATTGTCTCAATTTCCTTATCCGAAAGGTTGCGCATGATATACAACTGTTTAAAGCCGAAATCCTTATAGTTCGGGTTCAGTTTATATTGTGGTGCATACTTGGTTATGGGTCTGTTGTTCCCGTTCATAACCGTGACTTCTGTATAAACCCCGAAACGGCGCGCTACCAACAGCCGTTCGTTTAATGATGTCTTACTCATTTCAAAGTTGTTTTCCGTATAGTCATAAAGGGTTTGATATCCGCCTTTGCATTTCCACAACTGGTAATCTGATATTTGCAGGAGCAGGAAACATGCTTTTAGGTTGCTTGACTGCACCTTGTCCGCTTCCAAAAAAAGCTGTTTTGTTATTTGTTCGAATTTTGCACCTTTATCCTTGATTTCCTTTAGGGAAAGATTTGATATATTCTCAAGCTGTTCCTCACGGCTTTTTATTATCGCTGTTGCTTTCGCCATTTCACACAACTCCTTCCTTGTCCAAATATATATCAAGTGCATTTTTAGATGATGGAAAAATCCCATTAACCGGTAAACTTAATACATCTAATGGAACATCCTTAAATTGTCCGCTAAAAACATGGAATGCATTGCCTCCGTCATCAATTACACAGATAAATACTTCCAACGGAATTGTTTCAGAAAGTATCAGACTTTTTATATCGTTTAATGTTAATGTTACATTCTGCATTTTTTCACCCCTCTAACTTACCAAAACATAATCTTCCAATAGTTCTTTTAAATTATCTTTTTTCCACCTATGCAAAATTTTATCGCCCGTAAAATTAATAACTCCATTTGACCACTTCATATACTGCCTAACGGAATTATGATAATGTCCGTCATTATGAATTTCCAAAAACTTATGTTTATTCTCTCTATTCTGATAAATACATTTTGTTACCATTTTTTCTCTCCTTTTTGCTTACATACCCATGGGAATAAGGGTTTTGCTTGTATTTCCCTTATCTACGTTTAATTATAAAACTCACAACAGAAAAATGAATAGCATTTCCTCCTTGACACCTCCCCCAAACCTATGTTATACTATTTAAAAATCAATATACACAAACCGTTGAAGCGGAGATAACGGCAGTGATGCCTTTACAGAGAGCCCGTGGTGCTGAGAGTCGGGTAAGAAACAAGTTGTCAAATGGACCGCTGAGGGTGCAGTCAAATGCGAGGTTTCGCAAAGTATTCTGCAACGTGTCGGCATACGTCAGTTGCCGGGGATATGATAGTATCCTGCTAAGGGCATGAGAGATTCTCATGAATTCAAGGTGGCACCGCGGATAAGATTTATTCGTCCTTGACAGATTTTTAATCTGTCAAGGATTTTTTATTTATTCAAAATCGTGAAATACATCTTGTAATTAACACGATGAGCATGAAAAACTCCTTTGACAGAACTTGTCAGAGGAGTTTTTTGGGAGGAAAAAGCATGAGAATTTTGCCGGAATTAAGTGAAGTAAAGGAACTGGCGGCGTTGGGACAGTATAAAGTAGTGCCGGTTAGTTGTGAAATCCTGTCGGATATCTGCACGCCGATTGAAGCAATGAAAATTTTAAAAAGTAAATCCAGTCACTGCTATATGCTGGAGTCGGTTGCAGAGAAAGAGAAGTGGGGACGATATACGTTTATGGGATTCGAGCCGAAAATGGAAATAAACTGTGTGGACGGAGAACTGACAGCAGGAGAGCGGCAGTTTCACACGGATAATCCGTCGCAATTTCTCAGACAGATACTCGCTGAGTACAAAAGTCCACGCTTTGATTACCTTCCGTCTTTTACGGGAGGACTGGTAGGATATTTTTCCTATGATTATCTGGGTTATAAAGAACCGGCGGTGAGAATGAAGACGGAGGATACGGAAGCATTTAAAGACGTTGATTTGATGCTGTTTGACAAGGTGATTGCGTTTGATAACTTCCGGCAGAAAATTATTCTTATTGTAAATATGGCGCTGGATAACCCGGAAGACGAATATGAGAAAGCAATCATCGAGCTAAAAAGATTAAGCAGACTTCTGCATAGCAAAGAATACAAAACTGAATCAGGGGGACACCTTTTAGGTAAAGTAAAACCGCTGTTTGATAAAGAGACATATTGTAACATGGTAGAAAAAGCAAAGTATCATATTCGTGAAGGCGATATTTTCCAGATAGTTCTCTCCAATCGTTTGAGCGCGCCGTTTGAGGGAAGTTTGTTCAATACATACCGAATGCTTCGGACAATGAATCCGTCTCCGTATATGTTTTATTTTTCGGGAACAGATGTGGAAGTCGCGGGAGCGTCGCCGGAAACGCTGGTGAAGTTGGAAAACGGTGTGCTGCACACATTTCCGCTTGCGGGAACAAGACCGAGGGGAAGAACGGATAAGGAAGACGCGGAACAGGAAAAAGAGCTGCTTGCCGATGAAAAAGAACTTGCCGAGCATAATATGCTGGTGGATTTGGGGCGGAATGATTTGGGGAAAATCAGTAAGTTTGGAAGCGTTCATGTGGAAAAACTGCATTGCGTTGAACGGTATTCACATGTAATGCATATCGGTTCCACGGTACGCGGAGAAATTAGAGAGGAATTTGACGCGCTGGATGCGATTGAGGCGGTTCTTCCGGCAGGAACACTTTCCGGTGCTCCCAAAATCCGCGCCTGTCAGTTAATTTGTGAGCTGGAAAATAACAAGCGGGGTATCTATGGGGGAGCAATCGGTTACATTGATTTTACCGGAAATATGGATACCTGCATTGCCATTCGCATCGCATATAAGAAAAACGGCAGAGTGTTTGTCAGGAGCGGAGCGGGAATTGTTGCGGACTCCGTTCCTGAAAAAGAGTTTGAGGAATGTATCAACAAGGCGAAGGCAGTCGTTACTGCGCTGAAACTTGCAAAGGAGGCGGATATATGATTTTACTGATAGATAATTACGATAGTTTTTCATATAATCTATATCAGTTAATCGGCGAAATAGATTCGAATATCAAAGTTATCCGCAATGACACGATGGCGGTGGAAGAAATCCGCAAACTGCGCCCTGACCGTATTATATTGTCACCAGGACCGGGCAGACCGGAACATGCAGGAATCTTAATGGAAGTGGCAAAAATACTGGGAAAGGAAATACCGCTTCTTGGCGTATGCCTTGGACATCAGGCAATCTGCGCCGCGTTTGGGGCGGAAGTCACCTATGCAAAAGAACTGATGCATGGCAAACAGTCGGATGTTCAATTTGATTTGCAATGTCCGCTATTTAAAGGCTGCCCACAAATGGCGCCAGTTGCCCGTTACCATTCGCTTGCCGTTAATACCGCTACAATTCCCGAAGAACTAAAAATAACGGCAGTGACGGCAGACGGTGAGGTAATGGCGGTGCGGCACCGCGAATTTCCGATTTACGGCGTCCAGTTTCACCCGGAATCCATTATGACGCCCGACGGAAAGAAAATGCTTGAAAATTTTATTAAAGGGGTATAAGACATGATAAAAGAAGCAATTGTAAAAATAGTCAATAAAGAAGACCTCACGTATGACGAAGCGTACACGGTAATAAATGAAATTATGAGCGGCGAGACGACGCCGACACAGAACGCCGCATTTCTTGCCGCGCTTTCCACAAAAAGCGCAAAGGCAGAAACGATAAATGAAATTGCCGGATGTGCGGCGGCGATGCGCGACCATGCGACGAGGGTAGAGACCGGTATGGATATTTTTGAGATTGTAGGAACAGGCGGAGACAACGCGCATAGTTTTAACATTTCCACGACCTCCGCGCTCATTTGCGCCGCAGGCGGAATGAAAGTCGCGAAGCACGGAAACCGGGCGGCTTCATCACAATGCGGCACGGCGGACTGTCTTGAGGCGCTTGGAGTCAATATCCGGCAGAGCCCTGCAAGATGTATCGAGCTTTTAAAGGAAGCAGGTATGTGTTTCTTCTTTGCGCAAAAATATCATACTTCTATGAAATATGTAGGTGCAATTCGTAAAGAGCTGGGATTTCGCACTGTTTTCAATATTCTTGGACCGCTGACGAACCCGGCAAGTCCAAACAGACAGCTTTTAGGAGTATACGACGGATATCTTGTAGAACCGCTGGCGCAGGTACTGATTAATCTTGGCGTAAAGCGCGGAATGGTTGTGTATGGGCAGGATAAACTTGACGAGATTTCGCTTTCCGCTCCGACTACAATTTGTGAAATTAAGGACGGCTGGTTTAAATCCTACGTCATTACACCGGAAATGTTTGGATTTGAGCGCTGTACGAAAGCGGAGCTTGCAGGCGGAACACCGGAAGAAAACGCAAAGATTACGCTTGGCATTTTAAACGGCGAAAAAGGGCATAAACGGGACGCTGTCTTGATGAATGCCGGAGCTGCGCTTTATATTGGCGCAAAGGCAGAGTCAATGAAAGACGGTATTACGCTGGCGGCAGAATTGATTGATTCCGGAAAAGTGCTGGAAACGCTTCAAAAAGTTATTGATGTCAGCAACCGCCCGGAGGTGGAGTCATGACGATACTGGAACAGCTTGCGAAACATGCGGCAGAGAGAACGAAGAAAGCAAAGCAGCAGGTTTCTCCGGATGAAATAAGGCAGCGTGCGCTGTCGCTTCCTAAGGGCACGTTTGCTTTTGAAACCGCGTTAAAGACAGCAGACATTTCTTTTATATGCGAGTGTAAAAAAGCATCTCCTTCAAAAGGACTGATTGCGCCGGATTTTCCGTATCTGCAAATCGCGAAGGACTATGAGGCGGCAGGAGCGGACTGCATCTCCGTTTTGACGGAACCGAAATGGTTTTTGGGAAGCGACGAGTATTTGAGAGAGATTGCGCAAAATATTACAGTTCCCTGTCTGCGAAAGGATTTTACCGTGGAACCGTATATGATTTATGAGGCGAAACTTCTAGGCGCCGCCGCGGTTCTTCTTATCTGTTCTATATTGGATGAGAAGCAGATAAAAACATATCTTGATATCTGTGATGAACTTGGCTTATCGGCGCTTGTTGAAGCGCATGACGAAACGGAAGTGCGGATGGCATTAAATGCAGGAGCACGGGTAATCGGTGTCAATAACCGTAATCTGAAAGATTTTTCCGTGGACACCGAAAACAGCCGCCGGCTGCGGGAACTGATTCCAAAAGACGTTTTGTTTGTATCGGAAAGCGGCGTCAGCAGTGCGCAGGATGTAGAACGACTGCGGGAACTGAGTGCGGATGCGGTGCTGGTTGGGGAAACACTTATGAGAGCCGCGGATAAAAAGGCAAAACTGACAGAACTGCGGGGCATGCGGTAAGCAGACAAGACAGGACATTATGTGAGGCAGGTTATGACAAGAATAAAAATTTGTGGTCTGACCAGACCATGCGATATAGAAGCCGTCAACGAATTAGACGTAGATTATATAGGATTTGTATTCGCAAAAAAGAGCCGCCGGTTTGTTGATATAAACGATGCGGCGCGGTTAAAAAAGCTTCTGCGTCCGGATATTTTGGCGGTTGGCGTTTTTGTCAATGAAGCATGTGAAGTAATCGCAAAATTGTTGAACAGCAGAGTGATTGACATGGCGCAGCTTCACGGCGGCGAAGACGAGCGGTATATCGAGCGGCTCCGGACAATGAGTAATAAGCCGGTTATAAAAGCATTTCGGATTGAAACGCAATGTGATATCATAGAAGCGCGAAACAGCAGCGCGGATTATGTGTTGCTGGATGCGGGAAGCGGGGGAGGCGGAATAACATTTGACTGGAAACTGATATGGGGAATTGACAGACCGTATTTTCTTGCCGGAGGACTTGATATCACGAATATCAAAAAAGCGGCGGGAGACTTAAAGCCTTACGCGGTTGATGTCAGTTCGGGCGTTGAGACAGACGGTTATAAAGATAAAATGAAGATGGCGGCGTTTGTAGACGCCGTAAGAAAGGAAGATGAAAAGTGACAAACAGAAACGGACGTTTTGGCATTCACGGAGGGCAGTATATACCGGAAACGCTGATGAATGCGATAAATGAATTGGAAGAGGCATATAACCGGTATAAAAATGATGCCGAATTTAACAGGGAGCTTACAGAATTATTGGACGAATACGCAGGCAGACCGTCAAGGCTTTACTATGCGGAAAAAATGACGAAGGACTTGGGCGGAGCGAAAATTTATCTGAAACGTGAAGACTTAAACCATACGGGTTCCCACAAGATAAATAACGTACTCGGTCAGGCGCTGCTTGCGAAGAAAATGGGGAAGACACGTCTTATCGCGGAAACAGGCGCCGGACAGCACGGCGTGGCAACGGCGACGGCGGCGGCGCTGATGGGAATGGAATGTGTTGTCTTTATGGGCGAGGAGGATACGATTCGTCAGGCGCTTAACGTATATCGTATGCGGCTTCTTGGCGCAACCGTTGTTCCCGTAAAATCGGGAACGGCTACGTTAAAGGACGCTGTTTCCGAGGCGATGCGCGAGTGGACTTCCCGTGTCGCCGATACGCATTACTGTCTTGGTTCGGTCATGGGACCGCACCCTTTTCCGACAATTGTACGGGATTTTCAGGCGGTTATTTCAAAAGAAATCAAGGAGCAGATAATGAAAAAAGAGGGACGACTTCCCGACGCTGTTCTTGCGTGTGTCGGAGGCGGTTCTAATGCAATCGGAAGCTTCTATCATTTTATCGGGGATAAAGGCGTGCGCTTAATCGGCTGTGAGGCGGCAGGAAGAGGAATAGACACATTTGAGACGGCAGCGACGATAAGTACCGGAAAACCGGGTATTTTCCACGGAATGAAGTCTTATTTCTGCCAGGATAAGTATGGTCAGATTGCGCCGGTATATTCGATTTCCGCAGGACTCGATTACCCGGGAGTGGGACCGGAACATGCTTATTTACATGATATGGGAAGAGCCGAATATGTTGCCGTGACAGACGATGAAGCTGTTGATGCGTTTGAGTATCTTTCAAAGACGGAAGGAATTATTCCGGCAATTGAGTCCTCCCATGCCGTTGCGCATGCGATAAAGATTGCGCCTAAGATGGATAAAGAACAGATGATTGTTGTGACAATTTCAGGAAGAGGAGATAAAGACTGTGCGGCAATTGCCCGTTACAGAGGGGAGGATATCCATGAGTAAGATAAAATCAGCATTTAAAAACGGAAAAGCGTTTATTCCATTTATTACCTGCGGGGACCCGGATTTGGAAACCACAGCAGCAACCATCCGCGCTATGGTTGAAAACGGAGCCGACCTCATTGAACTTGGCATTCCTTTTTCAGACCCGACGGCGGAAGGCCCTGTGATTCAGCGCGCCGATTTCCGCGCGTTAAACAGAGGGATTACGACGGATAAAGTGTTCGAACTTGTCAGGGACATCAGAAAGGACGTCAGGATTCCGCTTGTATTTATGACGTATGCCAACGTGGTATTTTCATACGGCGCCGAGCGGTTCTTTTCAACCTGCAGGGATATCGAAATTGACGGCGTCATTCTTCCGGATTTGCCGTTTGAGGAGAAAGAGGAATTTCTGACAGTCAGCCGTGAATACGGCGTGGATTTAATATCGTTTATTGCGCCGACGTCAGAAAACCGTATCGCTATGATAGCGAAAGAGGCGGAAGGTTTCATATATGTTGTTTCGAGCCTCGGTGTGACGGGGGTAAGAAACGAGATTAAGACAGATTTGTCTTCTATTGTAAAAGTCATCAGGGAAAATACGGATGTGCCTTGCGCTATCGGCTTTGGCGTCTCAACGCCACAGCAGGCAAAAACGATGGCGGATATTTCCGACGGCGTCATTGTCGGCTCCGCGATTGTCAAGCTGATGGAACAGCATGGCAACGAGTCGCCGCACTACGTCGGGGAATATGTGAAAACGATGAAGGAAGCCCTTAGGTAAGATAAAATAAACATGGAGCTTTGAGGGAAAATGTGGTATAATCTTTCAGTAGATTGAACATACACAAGGAACCATTGCAATGAACAAACAGACATTAAAATATTCCGTTCTGGCATCATTGCCTGTCATGGCAGGATATATCGTTTTGGGAATCGGATTTGGCATACTGCTTGCCGGAAAAGGGTATGATTTTTTGTGGGCGCTGCTGATGAGCCTGACGATTTATGCCGGCTCCATGCAGTATGTGGGAGTAGAACTTTTGGCAGGCGGCGCTTCTTTAATTTCAACGGCATTGATGACATTGATGGTCAACGCCAGACACTTGTTTTATGGTATTTCCATGGTAGAGAATTATAAGGAAACGGGTAAGGTGAAGCCGTATCTGATGTTTGCGCTGACAGATGAGACATATTCTCTTGTCTGCGCCGCGAAACTGCCGGAAGAAGTTGACAGAAAACAGTACTATTTTCTGGTGTCGGCAATGAACCAGTGCTATTGGATTTTAGGGAGTCTCCTGGGAGCGTTAATCGGAAACGGTCTTTCCTTTAATACGAAAGGTATCGAATTTTCCATGACGGCGTTATTTGTCGTGATTTTTGTCAAACAGTGGGAGAGTACGAAAAACCATATGCCGGCGTTCATCGGACTGGGAATTTCGCTGTTGTGTCTGCTTGTTTTCGGAGCGGATAATTTTCTGATTCCGGCAATGCTTGGTATTACAACAGGATTATTTATATTACGGCGGCTGACGGCAGGAAAAGCGGATTGTCAGGGAACAGACATCAGTTATGTACAAGAGGGGGAAGAGAACAATGATTAATGTGCCACATTCCCTTTTGTTAATTGCAGTCATGTCAGTTGTTACGATATCGCTGCGGTTCCTTCCGTTTCTTTTGTTTTCAAAGAATACGCCGAAAGCGGTTTTGTATCTGGGAGAGGTGCTTCCAAGAGCAATTATGGCGATGCTTGTGGTATACTGCCTAAAGAACGTATCACTGATATCGGCGCCTTACGGTATACCGGAAGCTGTTTGTGTGTTGCTTGTTGTTATATTGCATAAATGGAAACATAACACGCTGCTTTCAATATTGATGGGAACGGTTTGTTATATGGTTCTTGTACAAGGTATTTTCACATAAAATCAGATTGGACGGGATAAGATGACGGAGAGAGATTATAAGGCAGGGGAACTGTTTACAAGGTTTGTTCCTTATTACAAAAAATATTGGAAGATATGTGTATTTGATTTGTTTTGTGCGGCGCTGACGACGATTTGTGAACTGGTTCTGCCAATGATTATGCGATACATTACCAATACGGGAATTAATGATTTGCAGGCGTTGACGGTTTCGGTGATACTACAGCTTGGACTGTTATATCTTGTGCTTCGCTTTATCGACTGCGCCGCAAATTACTATATGGCGGACATGGGGCATGTCATGGGAACATATATTGAAACCGATATGCGCCGTGACGCGTATGACCATTTACAGCGATTGTCGGATACGTATTATAGCAACACCAAAGTCGGACAGATTATGGGACGCATTACCAATGATTTATTTGACGTGACGGAGTTTGCCCATCACTGTCCCGAGGAATTTTTTATTGCTGCAATTAAAATTGTGGCTTCTTTTATTATTCTGGCAAGAATCAGCGTGCTTCTGACCTTATGTATTTTTATCATTGTGCCGATTATGATGATAGTATGTACCAGAATTAATTTAAAACTTCGGGCGACATTTCGAAGCCAGCGCCAGCAGGTGGGAGAATTAAACGCAAGGATTGAGGACAGCCTGCTCGGTCAGAGAGTCGTCAAAACATTCACTAATGAAGAGCGGGAAAAGCAGAAATTCGAGCAGGACAATCAGGAATTTCTGCGGATTAAGAAGTTATCGTATCATTTTATGGCGATGTTCCAGACGACAACGAGAGCGTTTGACGGACTGATGTATCTGATGGTCATTGTGGCGGGCGGTATTTTCATGATAAAAAAGGTTATCGAGCCGGGCGACTTAGTGGCGTATGTGCTCTACGTCTCAACGATGATTGCGACTGTGCGCAGGATTATTGAATTTGCGGAGCAGTTTCAGCGGGGAATGACGGGAATCGAGAGGTTTTTGCAGATCATGGACGCGGACATTGAGATTTTTGACGAGCCAGACGCGGTCGAACTTGTGGAGCCCGCAGGGGAAATTGTGTTTGATAATGTCAGCTTTGCGTATCCTGATGACCATAATACCGTATTTTCGGGATTAAATTTAACGATTCATCCGGGAGAAAAGGTTGCGATTGTCGGTCCGAGCGGCGGCGGAAAAACGACGCTCTGCAATCTGATACCGAGGTTTTATGAGATTGACGGCGGAACGATAACGCTGGATGGGAAAGATATCAGAAAATATACGTTAAAAAGCCTTCGTAAAAATATCGGAATGGTTCAGCAGGACGTCTATCTGTTTTCGGGAACGGTTCTGGACAATATTGCTTACGGGAAAGAGAACGCTGCAAAGGAGGAAGTGGTTGAGGCGGCAAAGCGGGCAGGAGCGCATGAGTTTATAAGCGAATTAAAGGACGGATATGAGACTTATGTGGGCGAGCGCGGCGTGAAACTTTCCGGCGGTCAGAAACAGCGGATTAGTATTGCGAGAGTATTTTTGAAGAATCCGCCGATTTTGATTCTGGATGAGGCGACCTCGGCGTTAGATAATGAGAGCGAGTATCAGGTGGCGAAATCTCTTGCAAAACTTTCTCAGGGCAGGACGACGATAACGATTGCGCACCGCCTGTCAAGCATCCGTAATTCAGACCGTATTCTGGTGCTGATGCCGGAAGGAATTGTTGAGGAGGGCAATCATGACAGCCTGATGGAACAGAAAGGTATTTATTATCAGTTTTATGAGAGAGCGAACGAGGTGAAATAATTATGAAAGCAGGGGAAGCGAGAAGTATTTACAGCGCACAGATAAGCGCGCTGCAGGAACAAAGAAGCGCTCTGTTGGCAAGGAAAAAAGAATTGGAGAAAAAAAGCGGCAGTATTCCAAACGGAAAGGAACTGTTTGCAGAGGAAGCCGCAACACTGGAGCTATCGCTGGAGCGCGTTACCAAGAAGTATGATGAGAGCAGAAACTATATGGAGCGGATTATGGAAGCATATTCCGCCGGATTTAACGCGGAAGTTACAAGGCAGCAGAGTGAGGTTTTGGAAGAATATGCAGAAGATTTGGCAAAGATTGTCGAAGTGGCAAGGCGTATCGCGGATGGTGGCGTTGTTCCGCCAAAGGACGAACAAAAGCTTATGGAATACAGCATGGAAATGTATATGGCGGCAAAAAATATGGCTGTGCTCAACGAATTAAAAGAAAAGGAAGAATACGAGTCTCTTTGGGAAGAGGAGAAAGAACCGGGAGAGTATGACCCGGAAGAGGCAGGAAATAATATGGAAGTGTCAGGGGAAGCGCCGGAACTTATCGACGTTGAAACCGGTATAGAATAATCATGATGATAACTGGAAAAGGAGAGCCGTTATGCTGCTAATCAAAAACGGAAGAGTAGTTGACCCCGTAACAAAGACAGACAAAGTCATGGATGTTTTGATAGATAAGGATATGATTTTAGAAACAGGGGAACAGTTAAACAGAGAGGATGCAGAAATCATCGACGCGGCGGGACTTGTAGTGGCGCCGGGGCTTGTCGATACGCATGTGCATTTCAGGGACCCCGGTTTTACTTATAAAGAAGACATTATTACGGGAGCAAACGCGGCTGTGCGAGGCGGATTTACAACGGTCGTCTGCATGGCGAATACAAAACCTGCGGTTGATAATTTGGATACGCTTTGCTATATTCAGGAAAAAGGAAAGACAACAGGCATTCATATTTTGCAGGCAGCGGCAGTGAGTAAAGGATTAAGAGGCAGCGAGCTCGTGGACATGGAGGCGTTGGCGCAGGCGGGAGCAGCCGGATTTACCGACGACGGCATACCCGTAATGGACGAAAAACTTCTTGTTGCGGCAATGGTCAAGGCGAAAGCGTTGAATCTGCCAATCAGTCTTCATGAGGAGGACCCGGCGTTTATCGCGGCTTCGGGCGTTCATCAGGGAGACGTTTCGAAACAGCTGGGGTATGGCGGCGCGTCAAGAACCGCTGAGGACGTTATGGTGGCGAGAGACTGCGTGCTTGCGCTTCACACGGGTGCATCCGTATGCATCCAGCATATCAGCTCCGGTAATTCGGTAGAGTTTGTGCGAATGGCGAAGAAGCTGGGCGCGGATGTTCATGCCGAAGCGACGCCGCATCATTTTACCCTGACGGATGAGGCAGTGCTAAAGTATGGAACGAGAGCGAGAATGAACCCGCCTCTTCGAACAGAGGAGGACCGACAGAAAATTATCGCGGGTTTAAAAGACGGCACCATAGACATGATTGTGACGGATCATGCGCCGCACAGCGAGGAGGAAAAGGCAAGGCCGATGAAGGAGGCACCGAGCGGGATTACCGGACTGGAAACATCGCTTGCACTGGGGATTCGTTCCCTTGTGGAACCGGGACATTTATCATTAATGGAACTGATGGCATGTATGAGTAAAAATCCTTCGGAGTTTTATCGTCTGAAACCGGGCAGCGTATCGAAAGGCGCCGCCGCGGACTTGGTGATTTTCGGAGAACAGGAACTGTGGACTGTGGACAAATTTGCGTCTAAGGCACAAAACAGTCCGTTTAAAGGCTGGGAGCTTCCGGGCAGAGTACGTTATACTATCTGCGGCGGAAAAATTGTTTATAAGGCGGATTAAAAAATGGCGGAATATACGCATATCACACATCCCTTTCGTCCTCTCTATGACGAAGAGTCACAGATTTTGATATTGGGCAGCCTTCCGTCTGTCAAGTCACGGGAGGAAGGATTTTACTACGGACATCCGAGAAACCGGTTCTGGGCAATGCTTGCGGATATCTGGAATGAACGAATCCCATTGGATGTAGAGGAAAAGAAACAGTTTATTTTAACTCATCATCTTGCATTGTATGACGCAATCGAGAGCTGCGATATTATCGGTTCTTCCGACAGCAGTATACGGAATGTTAAACCTGCCGATTTGCGTGAAATCGTAGAAGGCGCGAAGATAAAAAAGATACTGGCAAACGGGAAAACGGCGGGAAAATATTTTAGCAGGTATCAGGAAGGAAGTTATCAGGAGATATTCAGGGTCATGCCATCCACTAGTCCTGCAAATGCGGCGGTATCGCTGGAACAATTAATAAAATGCTGGAGGGTGGAACTGCTTGATGAGAACGATTGAACGCAACGGGCATACCTGTCATATTTTGGAAAACGGAGAGCCGGAGGCTCTTCTTTTTTGGCTGATGGGCGGACATGAAAAAGATACGCTTTTGGCTGTCAACCAACACATTCAGAATCTGGCGGGTAAGACAAACTGGTGGCTTGCTGTCTGTGAGATAAGGGACTGGAACGCAGAATTATCGCCGTGGGCTGCGCCGGCAGTTTTTGGAAATGAGGACTTTGGCGGCGGAGGAAGAGAAACGCTTAAATGGATTGTTGATGTCGTCGGTGCATTGTCCATGGAAATAAAAAAAGGCGGAGCAAAAATAATCGGCGGATATTCGCTTGCGGGACTGTTCGCTTTATGGGCACATTATGAGACCGGTATATTTAACGGTGCGGTAAGCTGCTCCGGTTCGCTGTGGTTTCCAGGCTGGGAGGAATATGTGCAGAGTCACGCGGCACCAAAAAACAGTTTGATTTATTTAAGCCTCGGGAAAAAAGAGGAAAAAACAAGGAATCCGGTTACGGCAAAGATAGGAGACATAACGCGCGGGATTTTTGAACGGTATCAAACGGACGAACGTCTTTGGCAGGTTATGTTGGAATGGAACGAGGGAACTCATTTTACGGAGCCGGATATCAGGGTGGCAAAAGGGTTTGCGTGGATATTGGACAATATATAAAAAAATTACTTTTGACAGAAGGAAGTATCAATATGGAACAGATGAGTTTATTTGACAGGCCGCAGAACGAACCGCTTGCCGCAAGGCTCAGACCTAAGCGGCTGGAGGATTTTGTAGGGCAGACGCATCTTCTGGGGAAGGGAAAAGTCCTGAGAAGATTAATCGAGGGAGATAATATTTCCTCCATGATATTCTGGGGTCCGCCGGGCGTTGGTAAGACAACGCTCGCCCATATTATCGCGAACCGCACGCAGGCTTCGTTTATTGAATTTTCGGCGGTGACAAGCGGAATCAAGGAAATTCGTGATGTGATGCAGAAAGCGGAAGAAAACCGCAGATACGGCGAAAGAACAATTGTATTTGTAGACGAGATTCACCGGTTTAATAAAGCGCAGCAGGACGCGTTTCTTCCTTTTGTGGAGAAGGGAAGCATTGTGCTGATTGGAGCGACCACGGAAAATCCGTCTTTTGAGGTGAACGGGGCTCTTCTGTCACGATGTAAGGTCTTCGTGCTTCAGGGACTTACAACAGAAGATTTGACGGGGCTGTTGTCCCGTGCCTTAAGGGAGCCGAGAGGATTTGGCAATCAGAAAGTAGAAATGGAAGACGGCGTTCTTGAAGGAATTGCCGTATTTTCCAACGGAGATGCCAGAATGGCGCTGTCTACTTTGGAAATGGTGATTTTAAACGGGGAAATCATAGAAGACAGGGTGCTTGTGACACACGGCACGCTGGAACAGTGCACGTCCAAGAAATCACTTTTGTATGATAAAAAAGGTGAAGAACATTACAACATTATATCGGCGCTTCATAAATCCATGCGCAATTCCGACCCCGACGCGGCTGTTTACTGGCTGGCGCGTATGCTGGAAGCGGGGGAAGAACCGCTTTATGTAGCAAGAAGAGTGGTACGGTTTGCCAGCGAGGATGTCGGACTTGCTGATTCGAGAGCGCTTGAAATTGCGGTAGCGGCATATCAGGCATGTCATTTTCTGGGAATGCCGGAATGTTCCGTGCATCTGTCGCATGCTGTAGTGTATATGGCGATGGCACCGAAATCAAATGCCCTTGAGGCAGCTTATAATAAAGCAAAAGAAGACGCGCTGAATACGATTGCAGAGCCTGTGCCGCTTGTTATCCGTAACGCGCCGACCGCACTGATGAAAGAACTGGACTATGGAAAAGGGTACCAGTATGCCCATGATACAAAGGACAAGCTAACCAATATGCAGTGTCTTCCGGACGCGTTAGCGGGAACGGAGTATTATATACCGACAGAAGAAGGCGATGAAGCAAAGGTCAAAGAACGGCTTTGCGAAATTAAGGACTGGAAAGAAAAGCATCAAAACAAGTTATCAAAATAAATTATAAACGAGGATTGGAAATGAAACACAGTCTGACAGAAGGAACTGTTACGAAATCGCTGCTGTTGTTTGCGACGCCGATGATACTGGGGAATTTGCTGCAGCAGCTTTACAATATTGTGGATACATGGGTTGTGGGAAAATATGTGGGAGCGGACGCGCTGGCATCGGCGGGTTCTGCGTACACGCTGATGACGTTTCTCAACTCGATTATTATCGGCTTATGTATGGGAAGCGGCGCGACATTTTCATATTATCACGGCAGGGGAGAACAGCAGAAAATGCGTGCCTGTATGCATTCGGCGTTCGTTATGATTGGAGCGGTTGCGGTGGGCTTAAGCGTTGCCGTGCAGATATTTTTAAATCCGATTCTGCATTTTATCAATACGCCTGTCGAGGTGTACGCGATGATGAAACAGTATGTGTTCATTGTATTTTTGGGAATTGTATTTATTTTCCTGTATAATTATTATGCGTTTCTGCTCCGCGCGTTAGGCAATTCCGTGACGCCGCTTATATTTTTGGGCATTGCGGCGGTGCTGAATGTGGTATGGGATTTACTGTTTGTTCTGAAGTTTCACTGGGGACTTGCAGGAGCCGCCGCCGCTACGGTGATGGCGCAGGCGGTATCGGGTATCGGACTGGCGGTTTATACATACGTTGTTGAAAAAGAATATCGTTTTTCCGTGAAATCGTTTTTGCAAAATGAAAAACCGATAGGTGAGATTTTAAAATTCTCCACGTTGACGTGCATCCAGCAGTCAGTAATGAATTTTGGAATTCTCATGGTGCAGGGACTGGTGAACAGTTTCGGTATGGCGGTTATGGCGGCGTTTGCCGCGGCGGTTAAAGTTGACACGTTTGCGTATATGCCTGCGCAGGAGTTCGGCAATGCGTATTCCATATTTATTTCGCAAAACTACGGTGCAGGCAGACGGGAGCGTTTAAGAGAGGGAACGAGAAAAGCGTTTCTGGTATCGGCGCTGTTTTGCGTGTTTGTATCGTTTTTGGTATGGATATTCTCTAAGAATCTGATGGAGATTTTTGTGAAACCGGAAGAGACGGAAATTATCGGAATCGGCATAAACTATCTTCGTATTGAAGGAGCGTTTTATGTGGGAATCGGCGTATTATTTCTGCTTTACGGATTTTTCAGGGGAATCAATCAACCGGGCATGTCGCTGATACTGACAATCATTTCGTTGGGAATGCGGGTAGCGCTTGCTTATATGCTGGCAGCAATACCGGTTTTCGGCGTTCTCGGAATCTGGTGGTCAATCCCTATCGGCTGGGCGCTGGCAGATGCAACAGGTTTAGCAGGATTAATCAAATATTTGAGAAAAGGCGGAGAATGAAGATGAACAAATCTGCAAAGATAGACATGACGAGGGGACCAATTATGAAACTTGTGGTGCTGTTTGCGCTTCCTATTTGTCTTGGAAATGTCCTGCAGCAATTATACAATACGGTAGATACGCTGGTAATCGGAAATTTCTGCGGCACGACGTCGCAGGCGGCGGTTGGAACCTGCGCGCAGCCTGTGGAACTTTTCTTATGTATCTTTCTGGGACTTGGAACCGGCGTATCGATTCTTGTATCGCAGTACACGGGAAGCGGCGATAAGGAGAGTCTTAAGAAAAGTGTTTCGACAGCGGTTTCATTTCTGTATATGTGCGCGATTCCTGTAACGGTTCTGGGACTGTTTGTAAGTCCGTTGATTTTACTTATCATGCGGGTGCCTGAGGAAGCATGGAATTATTGCGTGTCCTATCTGAATATTATATTCTTTGGTACGTTGGGAAATCTTGGGTACAATATGAATGCAGGTATTTTGCGCGGTGTGGGGGACAGCCGGGCGTCGCTGTTATTTCTGGTGATTTCCTGTATCGTCAATATTGTTTTGGATTTGCTGTTTGTAGCGGTTTTTCGGATGGATGTATCGGGAGCGGCGCTGGCTACGGCAATCGCGATGCTCTGTTCATGGTTCTTCAGTATCGGTTATATAAAAAAGAAGTATCCTGAGCTGGAATTTACTATTCTGCCGAAAAAATTTGACAAACAGATTTTGAAACAGATTGTATGCATCGGTCTGCCGCTGGGATTAAATAATTCGATTTACTCCATTGGACATATTTTGATGCAGGCGCTGATTAACGCGCAGGGAACCGTTTTCATGGCGGCATGCTCCGTTGCGACGAAGCTGACGGGAATTGCGAATGTGGCGATTAATTCATTTTCTTCGGCAGCGACTACGTTCGCCGGGCAGAATCTTGGCGCGAAACATTATGCGAGACTGAAAAAGGGCGGTCTGATGATACCGTTTTGTTCCGGTCTGTATACCTGTACGGCAGGTCTGATTTTTACGTTTTTCTGTGAACCGATTCTGGCTCTTTTTACAAAGGACGCGGCGGTACTTGTCATGGCAGTGCGTTACATCAGGATTGTGCTGCCGTTTACATGGACTTACGCGGTATTTAATGGAATTATCTGCTTTGTGAACGGTATCGGGGAAGTAAAATATCCGACGATAGTGAATATTATGATGCTGTGGCTGGTGCGTATACCGGTAGGATACTTTATTGCGGCGGCAATTGACGGAACATATATTATGGCTTGTTTTCCAATCAGTTTTGCATTCGGAATGTGCTGTATGCTGGCGTTTTTCTTTACAAAGAAGTGGAAAGAAATCAGGAGGCTTGCGGCAGAAAGTAATTGATAAATAGTTTGTAAAAGGTTATAATGTATAAAATTTATAAAAACGAAGATATATGGAGGATACGAAAATGGCAAATAAATATGCAGGAACACAGACGGAGAAAAATCTTCAGGCGGCGTTTGCGGGAGAATCACAGGCGCGCAATAAATATACGTATTTTTCATCGGTTGCGAAGAAAGAGGGATTTGAACAGATTGCGTCAATCTTTTTAAAGACGGCGGATAACGAGAAAGAGCATGCCAAGATGTGGTTTAAGGAGTTGAACGGAATCGGAAAGACCGCGGAAAATTTGGCAGAGGCGGCAAACGGTGAGAATTATGAATGGACGGATATGTATGAGGATTTTGCAAAGACAGCGGAAGCGGAAGGATTTCCTAAGCTGGCAGAGAAGTTCCGTCTGGTAGGAGCGATTGAAAAGCATCATGAGGAGCGTTACCGTGCGCTATTGAACAATGTTGAGACTGCTGCGGTATTTGAGAAGAGTGAAGTAAAGGTTTGGGAATGCCGGAACTGCGGACATATTGTAGTGGGCACAAAGGCGCCGGAGGTTTGTCCGACCTGTAACCACCCACAGAGCTACTTTGAAGTAAGCGAAGCAAATTATTAATCAGATATTTTTAAGAGGCTGTCGCATAATAGGCTTCATTATGCGTTAGCCTCTATTTTATTGGACGGAAAATAAAACGGATTTAGGAGACGGAGTATGAAGATTGATTTATTTACCATCGGAAATTTAACGGTACACGGTTACGGTCTTATGATAGGAATCGGAATATTGTGTTGTGTTTTTATGGCAGGCTGCCGCGCGAAGAGAAAAGGATTAAATACGGACGCCATTATGGATATTGCGATTTACGGACTGATTGCCGGTTTTATCGGAGCAAAACTTTTGTTTCTGGTTGTAGAGTTTAAGGAGTTTATACGAAACCCACTCGGGCTTATCGGTTCAAGTGGTTTTGTGGTTTATGGGGGAATCATAGCCGGTGTGATTGTGGCAATTTTTTATTGCAGAAAAAAAGGTTACGCATTTTTGGAGTATTTTGATTTGGCGGCGCCGTCTATCGCAATGGCACAAGGATTCGGACGCATCGGTTGTTTTCTTGCGGGCTGCTGTTACGGCAGGGTGACGGAGTCGGCTCTGGGTGTTGTGTTCCCGGAAAATTCCATGGCGCCGGCAGGTGTAAAACTGCTTCCGACACAGCTTTTTTCTTCCGCGGGAGATTTTCTGATTATGGCGGTTTTGCTGTTATACAGCCGTAAGTCAAAGAAACCGGGTAACGTGGGAATACTGTATATGGTACTGTACGGTATCGGCCGGTTTAGTATTGAATTTTTAAGAATAGACGACAGAGGCGGTTTTGGCGCTTTGTCAACATCACAGTGGATTTCAATCGGCATTGTGATTCTGGCAGGAGTCCTGTATTATTTTGTGAATCGGAAAAAGATGCAATAGATACCGAAAAAAGAGCGATGTATACCTGATATATTATTTTTTGTAATTATATTTGATAATATGGTAATTGTCATACTGATAAAATCTTGACGATACTATATATGAAACGAGGTGTAACATCGTGTTAAAGACAATTAAGGGCAGATTGACGATTAGTGTGATTGGCATCGTTGCGGCAAGTATTTTTCTGACTACCGTAGGAATTGTTGCGGTTGCAGGAAACCGCATGATTGACAATCAGACGGAAGCTTTGCAGTTAAATGCTGATAAGTATGCAGAGGAAATCAATACATGGATTGAAAACGAAAAAATGCTTGCGGACGGCGCGGCAGACAGTATCGCCGCGGGAACAGAGGGGGACAGGAATTTTATTCAGTCTGTGGTGGATTCTCATGCGGCAGGACGGGAAGAATTGTTAAACTTATATTGTGGTCTGAAAGACGGCACATTTATTCAGTCTAACAAGGAAGCGGAAATACCGGAAGGTTATAACCCTGTAGAGCGGGGATGGTATCAGACGGCGGCGGAGGAAGGTTCGGTTATTGTAACAGACCCCTACTGGGATGTATTAACGAATCAGATGTGTACGACGATTGCAGCGCCGATTTATATCAAAGGTGAGCTTGCGGGGGTAATCGGTCTGGACGTAACCCTTGGGACGGTAACAAACCTGACCGGAAGTATCAGCTATGCGGACGGCGTATATGGTTTTCTGATAGATAGCAGCGGACAGTATATAGCGCATAGGAATAAAGAATATGAACCGACGGAAACCGTTACGGTTGCAGTGGCAGATATTATGCCGGGACTCAAGGATATCATAGAAGGAAATGAATACAGTGTTAAAAGGCTGACGGACTATGACGGTAGTTTGTGTTATTTTGCGGCTTCGGGGATAGAAGGCAGCAATTGGAAACTGGGTGTTGCGGTGCCGGCGGCGAATGTTATCCGCTCCCTTGTTGTGATGATTGTGGTAGCGGTCGTGATAGCGTTTCTTATCAGTGTGTTTGTAGCGGTTTTCATGGCAGGGCTTATCGGCAGAATGCTTGAACCGGTGCAGATGTTAAAGCAGTTTGCGTCAGGAGATTTTTCAGAAAATGTTGTTATTGAAAAAGCTATTCCGCAGGAGTATAAAAATGAGACAGAACAAATCAGAACGGCAACAGTGGAAGTGAAACAGCAGATTCGGGAAATTATATTAAACACGAAGACGGAGGCCGGAAAAATAGGCACGATTGCCGAGGAAACGTCGGAGAAAATGACAGTTTTAAATCAGGATGTTTCAGGAATTTCTCATATGGTAGGAACTGTTATGGAACAGACTGTGCAGGCAAAGGAATTGACAGAACGAATTAAAAATAACGGTTTTGAATTGGAAAATGCCATTGTGACCGTCGCGAAAAAAGCAGAGGAGGCCGCAAAACAGTCCGGAGATATTATGGAGCGCGCGGGAAGACAACATGAAATTTCCAGACAGTCTACAGAGGAGGCGGTGGCGCTTTATCAGGAAACAAGGGAGGAATTGGAACGAGCAATTACAGACAGTCAGAGAGTACATGAAATTGATTCATTGACAGAGGAAATTCTTGCAATCAGTTCTCAGACAAATCTTCTGGCTTTAAACGCGTCTATTGAAGCGGCGAGGGCAGGTGCGGCGGGAAAAGGATTTGCCGTTGTTGCCGATGAAATCAGGGAACTGGCGGATAACTCAAGACAGGCGGTAGACAAGATTCGTCAGGTGACGGACGGAGTTGTACATAATGTAGCGTTCCTGTCCCACAGTTCCGAAAAATTATTGGAATTTATGAACGGTAAGGTCATGGAGGACTATAAGGGAATGACGGAACTTGCCAAAGTTTATCAGGAGGATGCGTCATTTTATAATGATATCTCCGGTGAACTGGGTACATCTTCCGAGGATATGCGTATCAGCATGGCAGAAATCAGGAAATCTATCGCAGCCATTACAGGACTCGTAGGAGGAATAGCGGAATCAATGGAATGTATGGAACAATCCGCAAAAGATTCCAAAGGAAATTCAAAAGCAGTAATGATGCAGATGGATGAATTGTTCCGGTTAAGTGAAATCTTGAATAAAACAGTGGCGTCCTTCAAAGTATAAAAAACAAAAGGAAAAGTGAGGAATATAAAAACGTGTTAGGTGGTCCGGTATATATCGCGATAATTCGATATGTAATCAGTCTTTTGGGAGCCATTATTTTATTTTTAATGATGAGTGAATCCCGTTATAATTTGAAAAAGACGATTATCGGTTATATGTGTTTTGGCGCGATTGTTATTTTGGGCGCATGCATCTGGTATGTTGTTGACTGGGATAGCTGTGTGAAAATATCGGCTTTTGTGATGTATATATGTTTCAGTGCATTTTCTATTTATATGAGCAGGGATTCCGTGTTTCTTTCTTTGTATAAACTGGCGCTGACATTTTATCTGATTGCAGTATTTCTTATCGGCGGAATCGAAATTTCCGTTGTATTCTTTGGCAGGAACGTATGGGCGGATATTATCGCAAGGGTTATATTGATATCGTTGATGTCGGTTTTTATACACCAAAAAGTAAAAAAATCAATTCAGGGTTTTGGATATTATGTGGAAAATGAACTAGATGCATTTAGCGTGACGGTAATGATAATCAGTATTTTGTTTGGACTCGGATTTGTTTTAAATCCGAACGTCAAAGAGCGGACGCCGTACCGGCTGTTTCAGGTCGCCATGAATTTTTTTCTGACCGGCGCGCTGCAGCTGCTGGTTTTTCGTCTTTATCTGCACACCGGTAAAGAAAAAGAGTATCTGAAAGAAAACCAGTTGATGAAACTGAATCATCGTCTGCTCGAGAGAAATATGGAGATTTTGGAGGAGTCCGTGGAGTCCGGCAGAAGAATCCGTCATGATATCAGACATCATAATGCGGTGGTAGCGGAGTACGCCCGCAGAGGGCAGAATGATGAGCTGCTGCGTTATCTTAAGGAATATGAAGAGGAAACAGACGAGGATATGGCAGAGACGATATGTTCGAATACCGCTGTCAATAATATTATTTCGGCATATACCAGAAAGGCGAGAAAAGAAAATATTAAGGTTACACTGGACGTGGATTTGGGAAATAACCTTGCAATTCCCAATATCGATTTGATTACGATACTGGCAAACGCATACGAGAATGCTATTTACGGATGTATAGAGGTAAAAGAACAGTCAAAAGACAGGGAATGTTTTATTCATCTTATGGTGAAAAGAAAGAAAAACAAACTGGTTATTTGTTGTAAAAATGCATGTACACCGGAGACGGAATTAAAGAATGGACGGCCAAAACCGGAAGCGACAGGCGGAATTGGTGTATTAAGTATTATTAAAACGGCAGAAAATTTTGAAGGAGAATATGATTTCAAAAATGATAACGGCGAGTTCATTTTCCGGTTGATATTGAATATACCGCACACTGACGGGAAGATACAAAAATTTGGCGGTGAAGATTAGACAGGAGGAAAATGTTATGTATCGGATAGCATTGTGTGATGACGAGACGGAAGAATTAGATAAAGCAGAGCAGATGTTAAAGAATTATGAGAAGAATCACCCGCAAATTAATTTGATGGTAGAACGTTTTCAAAATGCGGATGAACTGCTCTATAAGATAAAAGAAAAAAATTATATGCCGGATGTGGTACTGTTAGATATTTATTTGCCTAAAATGCTGGGAACCAAAGCAGCGGGTGAGCTGCGCAGTATGGGAAATAAAAGCAAAATTGTTTTTCTGACGTCTTCCAGAGAACACGCGCTTGAAGCGTTTCGGGTGGACGCGTCGCAGTATCTGGTAAAACCGGTATCGGAACAGGAATTGTCCGCGGTGCTGGACAAATTATTAGAAGTCGTGCATGAAGAGAGAAAAAAATATCTTCTGCTGCGTATTGAGGGCAGGCTTTCAAAAATCGCGGTAAAGGATATTATATATTGTGAAGCGCAGGGAAAGACACAGTGTTTTTATCTTGCGGACGGCTCACACTGTTCCTTTAATAAAACCATGACGGCGTTTTATGATATGCTTTGCGGGTACCGGGAATTTGTCAGGGTTGGCGTAGCGTACATCGTGAACATGGAGCATATCGAGAGCTTAAACAGCCGTGAACTGGTGATGGATAACGGGAAAAGGATTTATCCGCCGCGTGGTTCGTATCAGCCTTTAAGGGAAAAATATCTTGATTATTACTGCACGGATAACAGGGAATGATTTGTATGTTAAGTTTCTTCCTGTTCTTCGATATTTTTGACACCGTGTACGGATGTCAGTATAAATACCAGCAGATTTGCAGTAGTCAGGAGCAGCAAGACAATGACTGCGATTGCGGAAAATATGATGTCAGTGCGGTAAAATAACAGAAAACCGCCAAGACAGATAAATAGCCCGATGCCGATTGCGATTGCCATTGTGAAAAAGGTATTATAATTTTCTCTTAAAGCGCTTAACTCGTCATCCCAGATAAGTTTCGGCTGGTTGGAGTCAATGTAAATACCCAAATAAGCAATCAGGCAGACAGATAACAGGCAGATGCCAAGGTAAAGCAGGCTGTCCGTAAGCGGCATACGTATTAAAATAAATAACGGAATATAGTAAATAAAAATGCCGAGTACCGGGAACAGGATTCCGACCCTTACTTTCACATTCCACTGCGTTTTGTAAGGAACCGGAATATATTTCATAAAGGAAAAATGCTTTCCTTCACGCGATATCGCATTGGAACTGATGCTGTTTAACGCCGTCACAATAACGGAGAGCGCGACGGTTCCGAACAGGAAAAATACGCGGATGTTAATATCGCCCGACGCGTACTGCGCGCGCAGGGAAGCGATGGATATATGATATGGCAGCAGTTTTATCACGCCGTATATCAGAACCGGCCAGAGAAAGTTTACAAGGATACAGTTAGAAAAGAATATAGGAGTGCGCAGCAAAATGCGTACTTCTTTTAAAAAGTAAGAAAACCCCGGACTGTGTACGCGGCATTTTTCGATAATCGTAGCGCGGTGTTTGGCGGATGATTTTCTGACGGAACCGGTTCTGCCGATTACACCTTTGAAATACAGAACTTCCGAGAGCGCAAGCATCACAACAATCCAGACGGCGTTGATGGCGAGATATTGAATTAATGCGAAAAAACTTCCCTCACTAAATGTTTTTACAAAAAGCGGTACGCCGGGTAGGAGCATGTTTAACAGCTTCATAAATTCCGGTTCGCCTTTTGATAAGGCTCTCATGGTCAAATCCATATCCATATTCTGAAAAGACGCAATTCCCCAAAACAAAACGATAATAAATAGAAAAATTAAAATTACGGAAATCCGCTGCATGATATCTTTGTTTTTAATCAGACGGGTAAACGCCATGATGAACATACAGATAATGGTGCAGTATACAAGGGGGATGATTGGCAGCGTTATAAGTCCAACAACGGATAACAGCCAGTTTAAGAGTCCCATGCGCGCTGCCGTGCCATAGCCGATAACGCAGGCAAGTACTAATATTGCCTGCATAATATTTTCACTAAATCCTGTGGCGGTAAATTTGGCGGCGACAATCTGATAGGCGCGCAGAGGCCACGGAAGCAGATATTCGATGTCATTAGAAAAATATAGTTCGTTTAAAATGACGCTGATACCGAAAATAAACGTAAAAATACTGATAGCATGAAGCATCAGTGTAATCCCCAAATCGGAATATCCCATTGGAGAAAGGAGAGATGTGGTTACGTGAACCAAGAATCCCGCTCCGAAGGAAATCGGAATCAGAATACCGAATACGGCAAATAGAGACAATACAACCATCATTGCAGCACGGCGTTTGTCCTGCGGCTTGCTCATTTCCACGGAGGAAATAAAAGTTTTTGTCAGAGACAGATATTTATTCATGGGCGGTCATCTCCAAAAAGATTTTTTCTAAGTCCATATCCGGATACTGTTCCTTCAGTTCTTCCAGTGTTCCATAAAATAAGGTTTTACCGTGGTTGATAATAAGAACCTTATCACAGAGCTTTTCCGCGACTTCCAGGACATGTGTGGAAAACAGCACGGAGTTTCCCGCGTCCGCGTGTTCGCGCATCATGTGTTTTAGTTCATATGCTGATTTCGGGTCAAGCCCGGTCAGCGGTTCATCCAGAATCCAAACGGAAGGGTTATGTACGAGCGCGGCAGTCACCATCATTTTCTGACGCATACCGTGGGAATATCCCTGCATTGGTTTGTCCAATATATCCGTTAAATCAAAACGCGCGGCAAACGAGGAAATGCGTTCTTTCCGCACATCAAGAGGCACTTTATAAATATCGGAAATCAGGTTCAGAAATTCAATCCCTTTAAGGCGCAGGAACATGTCGGGACTGTCCGCAATATAACCGATACATTGTTTTGCTTCCAGCGCGTTTTTACGGATATCAAACTCGTTGATATGGATGGAGCCGGAATCCGGTTTTAAAATGCCGGTCAGCATTTTCAGCGTTGTCGATTTGCCTGCGCCGTTCGGACCAATAAATCCGACAATTTCGCCATCTTTTACCGTGAGATTGAGAGAATCTACGGCACGGATGGAATTGTTGTATGTTTTTGTAATGTTTTCTATCTGTATCATGGGGAGGACTCCTTGTATGTTTTCAAAAATTTAGTATTTATAAGAATATTTACAATGAAATATCCGATACATGCACCGATAAAGTTAAGAAGAATATCATCAACATCAAAAAATCCAATCATAAATATAAATTGAATACATTCAATGAGAAAAAGGAAACATAGAGTTGCCATAGCAAAGGGAATAAATTTTTTGAAATGTTTATAGGAAAGTGGAAATAAAATTCCCCAGGGAATAAATACAGCTAAGTTTGCAAAAAGATTTTTTAATGCCCAAAATTCACCAGCGTTTTGAAATTGAGATATGATTGTTTTAAGGGGGATGTAGTTTATATTCATTGCACCTTCTTCTCTGCTCCACTTTATGTTTTGCATGGTATCCCGTATTAAATAAAAGGAACCGTCAAATTTTAATACGACAAAAAGAATTATGATAATCAAATAGAAATAAAATAACAGTCTTATTTTTTTCATGCTGTCTCCTACAAGAGGGGCAAGAGAGAACTCAAGCCCCTTTGTTTTGTTTTTTAATTTGAATAGATGTCTCCATTAAAACTATATTTGTTACCGTTTGTAGGCACAGAAAACGTATATAATATTACTTGGAGCAATCAAGTCCGTCAATATCTCCGGAACCGGCTAAGAATCGGCTGTCTATTGTAATAGAAGTACTAGCTCCAGGACTGGAAACTAAAAGAGTTCAATTTTCAACTGAAACATGTATCGAAGATGCGCCAGTCAGCCATTTACTTGTGTAAACCGCTGCGCCTATTTCCTCTACCTGATATGAATAAGTGGAAATAGATAAATTGTGTACATCAGCTCTTGATGTGGGCGGTTTAGCACCATATACAGAAATGCCTCCCCCATATTATTTATCTCGAGATATAATCTAATTATATCAAATCTGTCTAAAAAATCAATTAAATCAATTTGAGCCGTCCCCAGCAGCATAGAATCCTTTCGTTTTAGATGTCTATGCTGCCGGGGACGGCTCATTCAATCTTTGAAAAATTAATTGACAATACAAGATGAGTGTGCTAATATCGGTACAAACAAAAAGTTAAGAGCCGTGAAGGGAAAGAGTAATTTTCAGATGCGTTTCAGAGAGAAGGCGGTTGGTGCAAGTCTTTACAACGCTGATTATGAAGCAGTCCCGGAGCTTTGAACCGAAAGCGCAAGCTGCGTAGGCTTCAACGGGTTCTCCCGTTATAGAGAGACGATATGATTGTATCGGTTGAGTGCGGAACAGGTATCTGTTCTGAATTTAGGTGGTAACACGGATTTTAATTCGCCCTAAGTGTATATCCTTTATGGATGCTGCACTTAGGGTCTTTTTTGTTAATAAGAAATTTATGAAAAAGGAAGGTAATGACAATGAGAACATTCGAAAAATCAAAGAAACTGGATAACGTGTGTTATGATATCAGAGGTCCCGTTATGGACGAGGCAGAGAGAATGAGCGCAGACGGCATAGAGATTTTGAAACTCAATATCGGCAATCCGGCACCGTTTGGATTTCGTGCTCCCGACGCCGTGATAGAAGCAATGAAAAATAATCTTACAGAGACGGAGGGGTATTCGGATTCCAAAGGACTTTTGGCGGCAAGAAAAGCGATTCTTTCTTACTGCGAGGAAAAGCGCCTTCCAAATGTGACAATTGATGATATTTATACAGGAAACGGCGTCAGCGAGCTGATTACGCTGTCTATGCAGGGACTCCTTGATTCTGGGGATGAAGTGCTGGTACCGGCACCGGATTATCCGCTGTGGACGGCTTCGGTAACGCTTGCCGGAGGAACGGCGGTACATTATACATGCGACGAAAAACAGGACTGGTATCCTGATATTGAGGATATGAAAAAGAAAGTTACAGATAGGACGAAAGCGATTGTCGTAATTAATCCGAACAATCCGACGGGTGCGCTGTATCCGAAGGAACTTCTGGAACAGATTGTACAGATTGCAAGAGAACATGAATTGATTCTGTTTGCGGACGAAATCTATGACAGACTGGTTTTCGATGGTCTGGAACATATTGCGCTTGCCTCTCTGGCGCCGGATTTGTTGACGGTAAGTTTTAACGGATTATCAAAATCGCATCTGATTGCCGGTTATCGCTGCGGCTGGATGTGTCTGTGCGGCGATAAATCACGCGCAAAAGGATTTATAGAGGGTATCAAGCTGCTCTCCTCCATGAGACTTTGTTCTAATGTTCCGGCGCAGTCGTTAATTCCAGCGGCGCTTGCAAGCACGGAGCAGACGAAGGAACTTCTGGTACCGGGCGGAAGAGTGTATGAGCAGAGGGAGTGCATTTATAACGCGCTCAAAGATATCGAGGGTGTATCCGCTGTGAAACCAAAAGCGGCATTTTACATATTCCCGGGACTTGACAGAAAGAAATATAATATATATGATGATGAAAAACTGGTGTTGGATATCTTAAAAGAAAAACATATTCTGCTTACCCGTGGAGGCGGATTCCACTGGGAAACGCCGGGATATTTCAGGATTGTGTATCTGCCGGAGTGCGAAGTACTGGAACGTGCGGCGGCAAGTCTTAAGGAATTTCTTGCGGGATACAGACAGTAAGAATACGGTAGAGAGGGTCTATGGCAAATTATCATAAATTAACAAAAGAATTACAGGAACGTATAGAAGAAGACAGAAGGAATCATATGATTAATCCGTACGCGTTTCGCAATGAAGACGTGATACGAAGACACAGTGGGCATGACGCGCCGATACTGTGGCGGCCTGCGTTTGTCAGTGATGTGGAGAAGATTATACATAATCCGTATTATAACCGCTATTGCGATAAAACGCAGGTATTGTCGTTTTTTAAAAATGACGATATCTCAAGGAGAGCGCTTCATGTCCAGCTTGTTTCCCGTGTGGCGCGCAATATCGGAAGCGTGCTGGGACTGAATACGGATTTGATTGAGGCGGCGGCGCTGGGGCATGATATTGGGCATACGCCGTTTGGACATGCCGGAGAGAGGCTGCTTGGCGCATTGTATGAGGAGCATACAGGACGGTTGTTCAATCATAATGTACACAGTGTACGTGTGCTTGACAAACTTGTAACAAGAAATGTCAGTCTTCAGGCGCTGGACGGGATTTTATGCCACAATGGCGAGATGGAGCAGCAGGAATACCGTCCGGTAAAATTAAACGATTTTGAAACGTTTGATAAGCGTGTTGAAACGTGTTATACCGATAAAGAAGCAAACAAACGGCAGATTCCCTGTACGCTGGAAGGGTGTGTTGTCCGGGTCAGCGATATTATCGCATATCTTGGTAAGGACAGGCAGGACGCGGTAAGAGTGGGACTCCTTGCCGACGATAGCGGATTTGACAGTGAGATCATCGGAACGTCGAATGCCGAAATCATCAACAATATGGTAGTCAATATTATCGAAAACAGTTACGGAAAGCCGTATTTATTTATGGAACCGGAGTATTATGAAGCTTTTTGCAAGGCAAAACAGCAGAACTATCAGTTGATTTACCGCAAACCGGAACTGGACGCGATATATCATCAAAATGTAAAACCGATGTTTGAAGCCGTGTATGAGGAATTGTTAAAGCAGGCGAAAGAGCAGAATACGGACAGTATTTTTGTAAGGCACCATCTGAATTATTTAGCGGAACAAAATCAATATTCGCAATATTTTAATATGGAAGAATACCGCGCGACGGAAGCCAATCAGCTTGTGGTAGATTATATGGCGAGCATGACAGATGACTATTTCATAGACCTCTATGAGAACTTGTTCCCG
Source organism: uncultured Lachnospiraceae bacterium (assembly GCA_910584325.1). GTDB lineage: Bacteria > Bacillota > Clostridia > Lachnospirales > Lachnospiraceae > MGBC120314. The sequence goes on from CAJTZH010000011.1 coordinate 39,242, forward strand.
CACGGGGAATATAAGATAAGCTACAAGGGATACTTTGATTAAAGTATCCCTATTTTAACAGTGCCGGTTATGCCAGCGTCAGAAACGGTGAGACGGATGCGGTAAATGCTGTGTTTCCAGCATAGAGCAAGACGGTCGTCTGTGATGGCGCATTCCTCGATTACAGCCTGTGCGGGACAGGCCCAGTTTAGTTCGCCCAAAGAACCGATTTTGATGCGGCTTTCGGAAAGTTTTGGTTTTTCGTAGGTCATAAAATTCAGAATCAGTTTTCTGTCGCTGTCTTTTTGAAATTCGAAATGGTCCGTCAGACAGATGCCTTTGTGCGTCAGTGAAAATTCACGGATATAAGATGTAATTCCCGCTTCTTTGGGATAGGCGCTGGCAATATTCATGCAAAACGTTCCGCCGTCTTTTGTAAACTTATAGTCCAGCACATCCGCGTGAAATGATTTGCCGTTTTGCTGCATCTGACCGTTTATCGTCGGCAGATTGTGAAAATCGGATTGCATTGTCCAGATTTCATATCGTTTAGGAGAAAATGTTTTGGCGGTATAGCTCTCCACGCCGATATCAATGAGAAGCGGCAGACCGTTTTTGTAAACGGTGACGCTGCCCGTATCATTATGGTTGTGACTGTCGTCGTTGTCTCCGCTTTTAACGCCTGCCGTATACGTGCCGTTGCGGACAAGGAATAAACCTACGCTCGGATAATACACGGACGGGTGTCTTGGCGCGGCAAGAGTCTCGTACGATAAAATTTCTTTTCGTGTAAAAACTTCCTGAAGACGGTAATAGAGATTATTTTCTTCCGGTTGCAGCACAACGTCGTTTCGTCTGTAATCGGATGCGGCAAATGCCATGAGTTCGGGAAGCTTGCACGCCTTTCCGAATAAAAATTCCCGCGTGCCTGCTCTGCCGGCGACCGGAGAACAGTCGGCGAAATTGATATAGTATTTGTCGTCCACATGTACGTTTAAAATATAAGACGCGATATTTTTCATTTTCTCATTCTGCCAAAGCACGGCAAAATGATTTTCCGTAATCCGGCATAGAATGTCAAGCGACTGAAAAAGACATAAACCTGCATGGCGGTAATACTGTGCGCCTTCCTCACAGCAGCCGTCTTCACCGTAATCTTTTAAAAAGAAATCAATGCTTCCTGCGGCTTTACGGAAAACGCGTTTTCTGACGGACGAACTCCACGGAATCAAAAAAGCGGTCAATAAGATATTCTGCGTGCACCAGACGGTCCAATTGCACATCGGTTCGTTTCCTTTGCCCATCCACCAGAAATGTCTGGTCAGATATGGCGTAATAACCCGTTTTTTAAGTTCGTCTTTTATCATGGTACATATAAAAGGACTGACGTCGTTTAGCCTGTTTTCCAGAAGATAGTAAACCGTTGCGAGAACGGCTGCCGTTTCGCAGGAAAACAGTTCGAGAACCGGGTGTGTTGTGTCCGGCAGCACAAACTGTTTGGCGTCGCGGATATAGGTATTATGGGCGGGAAGCTGCCATGCCGTCTCGTTGCAGACGGCGTAAATGCCGTTTATGATATCGTCAAGAAATCTGCCCTGATTCTCCGCGCATTCCGCAAGTACGAGCGCGTCGAGGGCTTTTCGTTTGGCGAACAGTTTGTTTTCGTAATTAGTGCGGTTTCCTGTCTTGGAAAACTCCATGAAATCCGATGCTTTTAAATAAGGGTAGTCATACCCGAGAAACTGCTCCCCTTTTTTTATCAGCAGTTTTCTCGTTTCACTGTCAATGTCCGCCCATGCGCGGCGGTCGTCCGCTTTTGGATACGGCGTAAAATTTTTAAACGGTTTTTGAAATGATAAAGACAATTCGCGAAACATAACATGCCTCCTATATGCCATGAATGAGCTGTAATCATGACTAGTTTAATTTTTGGTTCATATAATCTTTTGGAGAAATTCCCTCCAGTTTTTTGAATACTTTGCTAAAATAAAAAGAACTTTCAAAACCAAGGGAATCGGAAATTTCGTAAATCTTCAACGTGCCTTCTGACATCAGCTTTTTGGCTTCATTTATTTTAGTCGCCGTCACATACTCGTTAAATCCCTGATTACTGTATTTTTTAAATAACTGGCTTAAATAATTGGGCGTAATGTTAAAGCGGGACGCCACGTCGTTTAATGTCAGTTTTTCACATATATGGTCGTTAATATAACGTTTTACCATATTGACCGTGTGATTTGTGTGCGTGTTTTTGCGTTCCCGGATATACCCGGAAAGTTTTTCACAGAATACGTTCAGCCAGTCCACAATCTGTTCGGTTGTATGCTGGCGGTAAATGGAACGATAATAATCCGGGTAATCGGAAAATAAATCTGTCATTGTCTGCTCGCCGTTGGGGATGGAAGAAATCGCCATATATAAAATACTGCAGGCGGCGTCCATCGCCTGGGAAATGTGGTTCGGGTATTCCAGAAACATCGCGTTTAACTGAGTGATAATACCGCACAATTTTATCTCGTCAAACTCTTCAAACGCCTGCGACAATGTTTCTCTGAAAATGGAAAGATTAAAAATCCGATGGGTGTTACCGGCAGGAACACATTCTTCAAAAAAGCAAAAAGGTCTCTGTTCGTCTGTATATGAAAAAGCCTGTCTTGCGTATTGATACGAAAGTGAAATATCCATCGGCGCCCCTACGCAGGTTCCGATGCCGGCGCGAAATGTCGTATTGTAGTATTTGCGCAGAGTTTCCAGTAAAATGTCAAGCACTTCCAGAATACGAGCACTGTCGGGCGAATATCTGTTATCTGTTTCTTTTACTTCAATTAGCAGGGCGCAATGTTTTACATCCAGAGAAATGACTTTGGCGGACAGATATTTCTGGATTAATTCCGTCAGTAAATTAAAAGAACTTAAATACAGGGCAAACTGCTTGCCGGACGACAGATGATTGCTTGTCTGGTCAAAAAATTCTAAATAGGCGCACTGGTAGAAATCAGCATGGAGGCTGATGTTTAAAAATTCGCTCTGGAGTGCAAACTGTTCGGGATTGTCAAACATGTTCTGTAATAAGCGGATATAAAATTTCTCTTCGTTTTTTACATAGTAATTATCGTCCTCTCCGCCGGGAGTGTTTGCAGATTTAGATTTTACCACACGTTCCTTTGCCTTGTTGACAGCATCGGATAACGTTTCCGGCGTCAGTTCCAGTTTAATCAGATAGTCCGACGCCTGATAAGTCAGTGCTTCCTTTGCCAGCTGAAATTCTTCGTAGCTTGTAAGGAAAATGAAGACCGGATTACAGTAGCCGTAACGCTCCACGCAGATTTTTATCAGTTCCATTCCCGTCATTTTGGGCATCTTGATATCGCAGATAATAATATCCGGATGAAGCGTTTCAATCAGTTGCAGCGCGCTTTCCCCATTTCCAGCGACACCGGCGACTTCAATATTTAATTTCTCACAGTTGAGCATGGACTTAATCCCTGCCTGGACAAGCGGCTCATCGTCCACAATAATAATTTTATACATAGTTGTTTATCTCCTGTCCGGAATACATATGGTCATTTTTGTATATTCGCCCAGTTCGCTCTCAATTGTAATGCCGTACCGGCTGCCAAATTCGTACTGAATGCGTTTTTGGATATTGGCAATGCCGATTTCACGGAATAACTGAGTCTTACCGGAAGGATGTTCCGAGAAAATTTCTTTTATTTTATCGGAACTTATACCCACGCCGTTGTCCCTGATATCAATGCAGATACAACAGTCATTGTTTTTGTAAACGTGAATATCGATGACGCCCGGCGTCTGTTTTGGTTCTATGCCGTGGAAAATGGCATTTTCAACAATCGGCTGCATGGTAAATTTTATAATAAGGCATTCATATAAATCCTCGTCGTCAACGGTAATGTTCATTTTCAGAGAGCCGCCATAGCGGTACTGCTGGATGGTAAAATAATCGCTGACAAGTTCCAGTTCATGCCTGAGAGGAATTAAAATTTTCGTGCCCTTTGCAATACTGCGCATTAATCTGGAAAGTGCCGTCGTCATCTCCGCAATTCCATCCGCACCCTGCGTAACCGCCATCCATTTGATAGAATTTAACGTATTATAGAGAAAATGCGGGTTAATCTGGCTCTGTAACATTTTATATTCGAGGTCTTTTTTGTCTTTTTCGTCCTGTATCCGTTCTTCCATCAATCTCTCGATATTTTGCGACAGCGCATTAATTCCGCGCCCGATATCGCCCAGTTCATGTTTCCATTCGATGGATTCGTCACGGCTGAAATCGCCGGCAGAAACCCGTTCCAGTTTCTTTTGAATTTTACCGACAGGAACATTGATAATTTTATATAAAATGACGGATAACAAAATGCCAATCAGCATTATCAGCAGCGTAACGGCTATAATAATAATCAGATAAAGAGGTTTTCGCGAAGCCAGCTCCCCGGAAGAAATCATCTGTGAAATGTAGCACCCCTCAACGGATAAAGGCTGTGTTACGATGATGCCGTCCTGATTGGAAACGGCGTCGTGAAAGGAGTATGCAGTAATGGAGGCGGACATTTCTGAATTTTGTAAAAGAGCATACTGTATGTTTTCTGTCTGCAGTTCCAAAAGAGAATCCGGCGTCATTTTATAAATATGTTCTCCCAGAGTCAGATAAAGGGAACTGTCTTGTGGCAGCGAGTAATACTGCATCGGCGCGGTAAAAAAAGATTCTGATAAAGAAAAAGACGCATAGCCTCCCCGCACAAAACTGTAAGTATGGCTGATGGGGCTGACAATCAGTAACACGCTTTTACCGGTACGCCTTACATAGGGGTCGGCTATATATCCTTGTGAAAAGTTGAATTGATTTGACAGAATCTGTTCCTTGAAAATGTCCAGCTCCCGCGTCATAACCGATACATTCTGTGAAGTGGAATAGGCGGGGTCAACAATCTGGATATATTTGTCGTAGTCGTTCCCTATAATAATTCTGTGGATATGTGACGTAATAGGACTGGCGTAATATTCTTCGCAAAGACGTTCAAATGCGTTAATTGCGACAGAAGGAGCGGAATATTCGCTATATTTTAAAAAATTACCGATGTATAAATGATTCTGGCAGAAGGAAACCAGACGAGATAATTCTTCTATATTCCGGTTGACGGAATCCGTCATAAAAGACAGATTGGCATCGGTATTCTCCACAATTGTATATTTTATATACCGGTTATAAAAATTCGCCGTAATACCAGAAAGAATTCCGCCGATGATAACGGTAAATACCAGTGTAATCAGTAAAATTATGGTCTGCAGGGAATGATTGTGTTTTTTCATGCATAAGTCCTCACAAGCCGTGTATTTTAAGATAATAGTATTATTTTAACATAAAGGAATAAAGAAAAAAACCTTGTCATAATTTTTTGCATATTTTTATAGTATTTTACATTTTATTAAAATAAAACAACTGTACAACACCCTAAAAAAAGAAAAAAAACAATAAGATTATCTATTTGAAAAACAGATGTAAATTTTTATAATGAGATACAGAAAGATACATGAAAATAAAATTTATTTAGGAGGTATTTTTATGAGAAAGTTCTTATCAGTATTGCTGTCAGCAGTGATGATAGCAACATTGGCGACAGGATGCGGTTCGCCTAAGACGCAGGACCCGACAACGGCTGCACCGCAGCAGGGGAACAATGAGGCAACAACGGCTGCGCCGGATACGGGTAATGAGGCAAAACCGGTTACATTAAAGTGGGCTATCTGGGATAAGGAGTCAACGCCTTACTGGCAGGCATTAGCTGATGAATATCAGAAGACGCACAACAATGTAACAATTGAAATGGTTGACCTTGGTTCAACCGATTACATGACCGTACTTGCTACAGAGTTATCCGGTTCAGGAACGGATTTCGACGTCGTAACCATTAAGGATGTGCCGGGATATGCTACACTGGTTCAGAAGAACGCTATCGCTTCATTAGACGATTACATAAAGAAGGACGGAATCGACCTTTCTAAGTATGCGGGCGTTACGGACCAGGTAACCGTAAACGGTTCCCTTTATGAATTACCTTTCAGAAACGATTTCTGGGTACTGTTCTACAATAAGGACCTGTTTGACGCGGCAAATGTTCCTTATCCGACAAATGACATGACCTTTAAACAGTATGACGAACTGGCAAGAAAGATGACAAAGACAGATTTCGGCGCGCAGGTATACGGTACACATTACCATACATGGAGGTCAGCTGTACAGCTCTTCGGTGTATTGGATGGAAAACATACCATTCTTGACGGAAATGATTACAGCTTCTTTAAAGAATACTACGAGATGGTATTGAATCAGGAAAAAGACGGTGTATGCCGTAAATACAGCGATTTAAAGACAGAAGGTCTTCATTATTCAGCAGCGTTCTCCGGCGGTGATGTGGCAATGATGAATATGGGTTCATGGTTTATCGCTACAATGATTTCTAACCTTGCAAGCGGCGAATATGACAAGAGTCTCTGCGGTAACTGGGGTATTGTTAAGTATCCTCACGCAGAAGGCGTTCCGGCAGGTTCAACACTTGGTACGATTACAGGTCTTTCTGTAACGACAGCAACGGATACACCGGATGAAGCATGGGAGTTTGTTAAGTGGGTAAGCGGCGAGGAAGGCGCGGCAGTTATGGCTGCAACAGGTAACTTCCCTGCGATTATGACCAGCGAGGCAATGAACCTTATCACAGGATTGGAAGGATTCCCACAGGATGCAGAGTCTAAGGAAGCGTTAAATGTATCAAATCTTTACCTTGAAGTACCGTATGCGCCAAACGTATCAGAAATCAACAGCGCGCTTGATTCTTACCACGGTTCTATCATGAGCGGCGAAATGTCAATCGACGACGGTATCAAGGCAATGGAAGACGCAGTAAAAGCAATTAAGTAAAAATTTGTGAAACGAGTCGATAGTAAATTGGTTTGGATGGGCTGTTAGTTTAACAGCCCATTTTAAAACCGGTATACAGTTTCAATACAGGAGAGTTATTATGGATAATGCAAAAAAAATGGAAATCGATACCATGCAGACGCAGCTGGACGGATTGATTGCGAAGGTCTGTAATGGTATTGATGACGCGAAGGAGAAGAAGGAATGCTTATCTCGTATTGATAAATTGCAGAGGACTCTCTCCAAAAAACGCTCGGGCAGTAAGCTGAGCCGGGAGTTTAAAAGAGATTTGGTTTCTTACTCCTTTATTGCGCCGAACTTTATCGGCTTTGCCGTTTTCACGCTTGTTCCTATTGTGTTTGCATTTGCGCTTGCATTTTTGAAGTGGGACGGAAGTAATGCAATCGAGTTTATGGGACTTAGTAATTTTAAACGGTTAGGAAGCGATATATTTTTTAAAGCGGCTTTGAAAAATACAATTATTTATTGTATCGGCACGGTTCCGCTGACAATGATTGCCTCGCTTGCGCTGGCTGTTATTCTGAATCAGAAAGTAAAGGGACGGGCAATATTCAGAACGTTATCGTTTTTTCCGTATGTCGGTTCACTTGTAGCAGTAACTGCCGTATGGAAAATGTTATTCCATCCTTCCAAAGGACCGATTAACTCCATTCTTTATAATGTGTTCGGCGTGGCACAGGGAGACTTGCCGCAGTGGTTTTCCGGCGGACTGGTACTGTTATCGCTGATTTTATTCAGCGTCTGGAAGTACATGGGATATTACATGATTGTATACTTGGCAGCACTCCAGGGCATCTCTTCTTCCCTGTATGAGGCGGCCAGCATTGACGGGGCAAACGGGTGGCAGAAATTGCTGTACATTACCGTACCCATGTTAACCCCAACTACATTTTTTGTACTGATTATGCTGACCATTCAGTGTTTTAAAGTTTTCGACCTGGTGTACGTCATGACAGGCGGCGGTCCGGGCAATGCCACTAAGACACTGGTTA
>CAJTZH010000012.1 GCA_910584325.1 uncultured Lachnospiraceae bacterium
TTTTGCTGGTTTTCTTATTGTGTTTACACCCAGATTCACAGACTTTTGTAAGAATGGGAGCCGTACTTGACAGGAACGGTTTAAGACCGTCGCGTTACTATATTACCGACGATGATTATTTAATTCTCTCGTCTGAGGTGGGGGCGCTGGAACTGGACCAGACAAAAATTGTCAGGAAAGACCGGTTAAGACCGGGAAAGATGCTTCTTGTGGATACGGTGAAAGGAGAACTTATCGACGACGAGGAGTTAAAGCTTGAATACGCGTCGGCGCAGCCTTACGGTGAATGGCTTGACGGGAATATGGTGGAATTGAAAAATCTTAAGATTCCGAATATCCGGGTTGAGGAATATGAGAACGAAGAGCGTGCAAGATTGCAGAAGGCGTTTGGATATACGTTTGAAGATTTAAAGACGGCAATTCTACCGATGGCATTGAACGGTTCCGAGAGTATTGCGGCAATGGGAATTGATTCGCCGATTGCGGTGCTGTCCAACAAGCATCAGCCGTTATTCAATTATTTCAAGCAACTATTCGCGCAGGTTACGAATCCGCCGATTGACGCAATCCGTGAGGAAATTGTAACATCAACCAGCGTATATCTTGGTAAGGACGGAAATATTTTGGAGCAGAGACCGGAAAACTGCCAGATGTTAAAGATAGAGCATCCGATTCTGACCAGCACAGACCTTCTTAAAATTAAGAAAATGAATGTACCGGGATTTAAGGTAACGACGATTCCGACGACGTACTATACGAATACGTCTCTGGAAAAGGCGATTGAGCATTTATATGTGGAGGTGGACAGAGCGTACAGAGAAGGAACGAATATCATTATTCTTTCCGACAGGGGCGTGGACGAGAATCATGTGGCGATTCCTTCACTGCTGGCAGTGTCGGCGCTCAGACAGTATCTTGTTAAGACAAAAAAGAGTACGAGTATCGCCATTATTTTAGAGAGCGGAGAACCGAGAGAGGTTCATCATTTTGCAACGCTGCTCGGATTCGGCGCCAGCGCGGTCAATCCGTACCTTGCGCAGGAAAGCATCAGAGAGTTGATTGAGCTGCATATGCTGGATAAGGATTATTACGCGGCGGTTGAAGATTATAATAATGCAGTCATTCACGGCATTGTCAAGATTGCGTCCAAAATGGGCATTTCCACGATTCAGTCTTATCAGGGCTCAAAGATTTTTGAGGCAATCGGTATTCATCAGGATGTCATTGAGAAATATTTTACCGATACGGTAAGCCGAATCGGCGGTATCAGTCTTTCGGATATTGCGGAGGACGTGGAGGCGCTTCACGCAAGAGCGTTTGACCCGTTGGGGCTGACGACGGACGAAACGCTTGACAGTGCGGGCAGCCATAAGTTTCGAAGCGGTATGGAGGAACATTTGTATAATCCGCAGACAATCCATCTCTTACAGCTTGCCACGCGAACGGGCGATTATGAGAAGTTTAAGGAATATACGAAGCTTATTGACAAAGAGACGCAGGCGTTAAATATCCGTGGTTTGATGGATTTTAAGTATCCGAAAAAAGCAATTCCTCTGGAACAGGTGGAAAGCGTTGAGTCCATTGTGAAGCGCTTTAAAACAGGCGCGATGTCGTACGGATCGATTTCGCAGGAGGCGCACGAAACGCTTGCAATCGCCATGAATATGCTGCACGGTAAGTCAAACAGCGGCGAGGGCGGCGAGAGTCTTGACAGGCTGGAAATCGGCGCAGACGGAAAAAACCGTTGTTCCGCAATCAAGCAGGTGGCGTCGGGACGCTTTGGCGTTACGTCAAAATATCTTGTGAGCGCGAAAGAAATACAGATAAAGATGGCGCAGGGGGCAAAACCGGGCGAGGGCGGACATCTTCCGGGTAAGAAGGTTTATCCGTGGATTGCAAAGACCAGACTTTCCACACCGGGTGTCAGTCTGATTTCACCGCCGCCGCACCACGATATTTATTCGATTGAGGATTTGGCGCAGTTGATTTATGACTTGAAAAACGCGAATAAACAGGCGAGAATTTCCGTAAAGCTTGTTTCTGAGGCGGGCGTCGGAACGGTTGCGGCAGGCGTTGCCAAGGCGGGCGCACAGGTCATTCTTGTATCGGGTTATGACGGAGGTACGGGCGCGGCTCCGAGAAGCTCAATCTACAATGCGGGGCTTCCTTGGGAGCTTGGCGTTGCGGAAGCGCATCAGACGTTGATTATGAACGGACTTCGAAATAAAGTTGTGCTGGAGACGGATGGTAAGCTGATGTCGGGACGTGATGTTGCCATTGCGGCAATGCTTGGAGCGGAGGAATTTGGTTTTGCGACAGCACCGCTTGTAACACTCGGCTGTGTGATGATGCGTGTCTGTAATCTGGATACCTGCCCGGTTGGTGTGGCGACGCAGAATCCGGAGCTTCGTAAAAAGTTTTCCGGAAAACCGGAGTATGTTGTGAACTTTATGAAATTCATCGCGCAGGAACTGCGGGAGCATATGGCGAAGCTTGGCGTTAAGACGGTAGACGAGCTGGTGGGAAGGACAGACCTTCTTATGCCAAAAACGGGCGTTACCAGCGGACGGGCAGACAGCGTGGATTTGTCAAAGATTTTAGAGCATCCGTTTTATGAAAAGGTGGATTACAATCATAAAAAAGTGTATGATTTTGAACTGGAGAAAACAGCCGACGAGAAGATTCTTTTAAAGAAGCTTGGAAGTGCGTTTGAAAACGGGCAGAAGAGAAGCCTTGAAGTGGATGTTTCCAACACGGACAGAACGTTTGGCACGATTTTCGGATCCGAGATTACAAGGAAATATAATGAGTCTCTCGCGGAGGATACGTTTACTATTAAATGTAACGGCGCAGGCGGTCAAAGCTTCGGCGCGTTTATTCCAAAGGGACTGACGCTCGAACTGGTAGGCGACAGTAACGACTATTTCGGCAAGGGATTGTCCGGCGGCAAGCTGATTGTGTATCCGCCAAGAGGCATCCGCTTTAAAGAGGATGAAAATATTATTATCGGCAATGTGGCACTTTACGGAGCAACCAGCGGTAAAGCCTATATTAACGGTGTTGCGGGAGAGAGGTTCTGTGTGAGAAATTCAGGAGCGACCGCCGTTGTAGAGGGCGTGGGCGACCACGGATGCGAGTATATGACAGGCGGACGCGTGGTGGTTCTTGGAAGAACCGGAAAGAATTTTGCGGCAGGCATGAGCGGCGGTATTGCCTATGTACTTGACATGGACAGAACGCTGTATACGAGGCTGAATAAGGAAATGATTTCCATTGAGGCGGTAACGGATAAGTATGACGTATTCGAGCTGAAAGAAATGATTAAAGACCATGTGGCATATACCAATTCCACAAAGGGTAAAGAAATTCTGGCTCATTTCGGCGAGTATCTTCCGTATTTTAAGAAGATTATTCCGAATGATTATAAGAAGATGTTAAATAAGATTGTACAGATGGAAGAAAAAGGTTTGAGCAGTGAACAAGCGCAGATTGAAGCATTTTACGCGGTTACGAAGAATTAAAAGGAGGAGAACGTCATGGGAAAAGCAACAGGATTTATGGAGTTTGAACGTGAAGTCAGCAAGGCGGTGGAACCGAAGGAACGGATTCAAAATTATAATGAGTTTCACGCTCCTCTTTCCGAAAAAAGGCAGCGGCAGCAGGCGGCAAGGTGTATGGACTGCGGCGTTCCGTTTTGTCAGGCAGGCATGGTGTTAAACGGTATGGCGGCAGGATGTCCTTTGAACAATCTGATTCCGGAGTGGAATGATTTGGTATACAACGGAAACTGGCAGCAGGCGTATAACAGACTGCATAAGACCAGCAGTTTTCCGGAGTTTACGTCAAGAGTCTGTCCGGCGCTGTGTGAGGCGACGTGTACCTGCGGTTTAAACGGAGAGGCTGTCTGCACCAAGGAAAATGAGCGGGCAATTATTGAGAAAGCGTATGAGGAAGGCTGGGCGGCGCCGAAACCGCCCAAAATCCGTACCGGAAAGAAGGTTGCCGTTATCGGTTCCGGGCCTTCAGGACTGGCGGCGGCAGACCAGTTAAACAGGCGTGGACACAGCGTGACGGTGTACGAGCGGGCGGACCGTGTGGGCGGACTTTTGATGTACGGGATTCCCAATATGAAATTGGAGAAACATATCATTGGGCGCAAGATTGACGTGATGAAGGCGGAAGGTGTGGAGTTTGTGACGAACGCCAATGTGGGAGAGGATATTAAGGCGGCGGATATTTTGAAGAAGTATGACAGCGTGATTCTTGCTTGCGGCGCGGCAAATCCGAGAGATATTAACGCACCGGGAAGGGACGCGAAAGGGATTTATTTCGCAGTGGATTTCCTAAAGGCGACGACAAAGAGTCTTCTGGATTCCGAGCTTGCCGACGGGAAATATATTTCGGCAAAGGGAAAGAACGTTGTGATTATCGGCGGCGGCGACACGGGAAACGACTGCGTCGGAACATGTATCCGCCACGGCTGTAAGTCAGTGACGCAGCTTGAGATGATGCCAAAGCTCCCTGATACGCGCAGCGAAAACAATCCGTGGCCGCAGTGGCCGAGAGTCTGCAAAACGGATTACGGTCAGGAAGAGGCGATTGCCGTCTTTGGTCACGACCCGAGACTGTATCAGACGACGGTAAAGGAATTTATCAAGGATAAATCGGGGAATGTTAAGAAGTTAAAGTGCGTGAAGCTGGAATCAAAGAAGGACGAAGCGACGGGCAGAATGGTGATGGCGGACGTGCCGGGCAGCGAGTTTGAACTGGACGCGGACCTTGTGCTGATTGCGGCAGGTTTTCTTGGCGCGCAGAAGTACACCGCAGACGCGTTTGGCGTGGAGCTGAATGTGAGAACGAATGTCAATACGGAGCCGGGAAAATATGAGACGAACGTCCCGAATGTATTTACGGCGGGAGATATGCATAGAGGGCAGTCGCTGGTGGTATGGGCAATCAGAGAAGGACGGGAAGCGGCGAGGGCTGTGGACGAGAAGCTGATGGGGTATACGAATTTGTAAGGTTTTCGGCGGGGCGGAAATAATATTATTATTGTAAACGTGTTTTCCCGCAGTAGGTTTATAGGATTATAATTTGGCAGGAATGTCTGCAAGAGGCAGTGTGCTGGACACATTGTGAGAATCTCTTTAGACAGTTCCTGCCTTTTGTTTTGAAAGTATGGTATGATAATTGTAGAGAGAGAAACTGGAAAAGGATGAAATAAATGTTGGATGAATCGTTGATTTATGAAATTCTTTCTGTCGTGGAAGAAATTCCCGAGGGATGTGTCGCTACTTACGGGCAGATTGCGCGGCTGATAGGCAGGGATAAAAACGCAAGGCTGGTGGGAAAGGTTCTTAGTATGTCGCAGTTTTACGGAAATTATCCATGCCACAGGGTAGTCAATCACGCGGGGCGGCTTGTTCCGGGATGGGCGGAGCAGGAGTATCTGCTGCGTCAGGAGGGCGTTATGTTGAAGGACAGGTTTCATGTTGATTTGAAGCGGTGCCGGTGGGAGTGCTGAATGTGGGGGTGTGGATAGATTGGTATACTATGTGAAAGATAATGCAGTGCGCAACCCAATGTTTACATTTTGCAACCAGATGTTTGTGGTACATTTTTATGAAATTGGGTATAATCACAAAAAAGTGTAAAGGAGATAATGCCTGTGACATTCGGTGAAAAGATTACAATGATAAGGAAAGAGAATAATCTTACACAGGAGCAGTTTGCCGAGATGTTGAACGTATCAAGACAATCTGTTTCAAAATGGGAACTTGGGATATCTTTTCCGGATACTGAAAAATTGATTAGAATCGGTAAGCTGTTTTCATGTTCGTTGGATTACTTATTAAAAGATGAGATTGAGAGTAAAGATGTGAATCAATTGCAGGAAAGTGACCATGCAAGAATAAATTATTATTTGGGAGCATTTTATACATATCTGTCATTTTCCCCGATTTTTGGATTTCTTGTGGGTATATACGGGATATACCACCAGAAACAGACAATTAATAATCGTAAAATGATAAGGCTGTCTATTGTGGGAATAGGAGTTTCCTTAGCTTTAACAGCGATAATGATAATAGGAATTGTATTTGAATTATAGGAGAGAAGTCTGTGAAAAAGAAGAAAAGAAACGTGATGAAGGTATTCCTGGCAATTATCATGCTTCCTTTAATTTTTATTGTCATAGTGATGATTTTTGGAAATGGAAAACTTATTTTGCCGGTTGAGAAAAAAGAGACTTTTGCATTGTCAATAGATGAGGCGTCGTATGCAGAGAAACTGACTGTGAAAGATGGTATAATTGTCAATGAACAGGAGAAACCGGTAGTATTGCAAGGACTAATGGTGCCGGAAGCCAGAAGATTAAATCAGGAAGACAAATTTAATAAGGAATATTTTGAAGAAGTTTTTGCCTGTGGTGGAACTGTGATTCGGATTCCTATTTTTCCGAAGAGCTGGGAACAAGATGAATACTATTTATGGAGATACCTTGACCCTATAGTTGAATGGGCTGTAGAAAATAATCGGTATGTTATTCTTGATTTGCATTTTATCGGAAATATTGAAAGCGGAAGAGGGGACGAAATGCCCAATATTAAAAAGAAACCGATGGATTTTTCCGTGGAGTTTTGGAAACTTGTTGCCGGATATTTTAAAGATGTACCCAATGTGATTTTTGAAATATGCAATGAGCCGGCATGCATTGACAATCAGACATGGAGTCAGAGCGCGCAGCTTTTAGTAGATACGATCAGAGATACAGGGGCACAGCAAATTATTATTGTCAGCGGAACAGAGTATTCATATGATTTGTCCTATTGGGTTAAAAATCCGATGAAGGAATCCAATATAGTATATGCCGCACATATATTTCCAAATAAAAAACAAGGAATGCAGGTATTGGATGAAATATCTGATAATATACCGGTTATTGTGACAGAATGGGGATATATTTCAAATGAGGAGCCTGTAAAGCAGAATTATTTGGTTGGCGGACGGGATAATTACGGTATGCCAATGCTTCAGCTAATGGAAAGAAAAGGTATTAGCTGGGTTGCGTGTTGGTATGATGATTATTGGGAGCCGCCGATGTTTTTAAGGAACAGTAATGAAAAAACAGATTGGGGAGAGTTTATTTTAGGGTATTTATCAGGTGACAAGAATAAGGGAAATTGATATACTATTTGAAAGATGCTAATGAAATCGTTTATGAGGCTTTAGATGGTGCAACAGGTACAACTTCTTACTATGGCGGATATCTTTCGATTTAGGAGTGAGAATATGGAACTCAATATAAATACACCGGTTTATTATAAAGATTATTATGGTATTGATGATGAAGTATATAAATTTTGTCAAAGAACATATTTATTTTTTAAGGATAAAGAATATAGTGACACTTTACAGATTATGGGGATAGTTCCGATTATTGCGCCACAGGAAATATATAATCGTAAGAACTATAAAGAAAAAATAAAATTTCTTTGTAATAAGAATGTTGTATCAGTAGAAATAAAAATGGACTTTGATAATTACTATAATGCTAATAGCACAGAAAAAATTGAACAAAATAAAGAAATGATTTTAAGAGCAGTAGAACGCATAAAAACTAAAGTAAAGTTTGATTATGATCAATTCAGAGATGATTTAATGAGTTTATGACAACGATTTGAACCATCCGCTGTGGAACAGATGGTACTACCATTTTCATCACCGAAGGGAAAGCATAAAAAATGAAGAGTATTCAAGAGATTTAACGAACTTTATATTTGGAGATATACATAATGGACGAGCAATTATTCAAAATACTGAAAAAAGTGTATTACAAGAAAAAATATATGAAAGACGAAAAAGGGTATCAGACTATAGTTGAGACCGGTGACATATATGACGGCAGAACCGGAACAACAAAGTATTCAACAGACAATCTTTCACCCAAAGAATTATTATACTTGACAAAAAGCAACTACCCATTAAACGAGATTACGCAGGGTTTACATGACGAAACAATACACAAATTGAAGGAAATAATAAAACATCCCAACCTGGCGTTTGATAATCTGTTATCTGCATATATTGCGGGATTTGGAAGTTTTCCGAGAGGAAGACAGCCGATTTTAAGTTATTTGTTTGCGAAGGCTGTTCCTATTCATCCTTTTTGTAATTCGCATGAGGGAGCTGTTTGTGAAGTCTGCAGCTTACAAAAAGATTTTTGGCTTGAAAAGGGAAAGGAAATATTTCGGAATTATTGGGGATATTCGTGGAATGAAAAGATTTCT
The DNA here is from genome assembly GCA_910584325.1 of uncultured Lachnospiraceae bacterium. Lineage (GTDB taxonomy): Bacteria > Bacillota > Clostridia > Lachnospirales > Lachnospiraceae > MGBC120314. The sequence goes on from CAJTZH010000012.1 coordinate 8,289, forward strand.
GCTTTTTATCTTGATTTAGTGGAGTTTTCCGAGTTGAATCCTATTGTTCCAACGGAAGAAGATTTACACATTTTTTGTGCTGTAATTGATTTGATTCGAAATGCGCCAAAGGAAGAAACAGTTGGGAAATTAGAACAGAGAATAATGAAGTCCAAAATAATTCCACATTGCGAGAAATATAGGCTGCGAGGGCAGCTTATTGCCTTAGCTGAACTCGGTGTCATGCCGAATCCATATATTCCGCCCTTATTTGATAAATTTACAGATTTCATTACCCAATGCGATATTAGTAGGAAAATTCCCGGAAGTTCCCGCTCAGATGTGGTACTTCCATTAGCAGGGTGGCATGGGGATAATGGCATTTGCGAAAAGAGGTTTTATGAATTGTTTAAGGTATGATATGAAGTTACGAATTTTGGCTTCTTGATATATGTAAGGTTTGAGTTTCTCTACGCCGGAAAAATCAATCGCTTTACCGCTTGATTTTTCATAAACCAAATAAGTGTCATGTTATTTTTGAAACGCAATGGTTTTCTCAATTCTTATTTTAGCGTCTTCTTCATTTGTGGTAATATTCCAGACCATGTATCTCGCGCTTTCCGGCTGTGACCAGACATTGTAGTACATTTCTTTCCAGTCTGAAGATTTTGCTTTGTCAAGAATAAGGTCCTTTGTTTCAATCATTTTCGAATACTCCTGTAAATGGCAATTGTAATACAAAATCATAAAAATAGTATAACACAAAACATATAATATTTATGTGTACACAAACAAAAAGTAAAGAGGCGGTATGGTATTACTTGAAACATGTGTTCAAGCAGACGCTAAGCGTAATTGGGCGGAACTTAGATTATCGGATAATGACATTTTCTCATTTTAAACTATCGCAATATTTGTAATCATGAGTAAAGGGTTATAAAATAAATTTTTAATTATTTATTAGATGTTAGGCTTGATGGCTGAGTCGAAAATTGATATAATAAGGCAAGAAAAGTATTTTGTATGAAATATAGTTCCTTATAAAAGATAGGAATCAATTTTAAGATAAAGCGGGGGAATAATCGGATATTTTTATTTGTTAAAAAATCTTAATTGATACGTGAAGGTTATTAATTTCTATTTAAGTTTCTAAATCTTGTTCTGAAGTATATACCCTATTGGTTGTTTTTAATGTAATCAGTTTGATTATTTGGTCTGTAATGAGGGAGGTGATATACGATTAAATGTGGAGAATATTGGTGTTGTGAGGAGGTGAGTTAAGTAGAATATAGATGAATAGGCATTAATTTTAAACCTATTATTACTTGAACCAGGTAAAATTATTTATGAAGGAGAGATACATGTATGAAAAGGTCAAATTTAAAAAGAGTGGTTGTGTTACTATTATTAGTGATTTTAGTTAATTGTGAATGCGTAAATGTTTATGCAAATGCAGTTTCCGATGAAAGTAAGATGTTGACTGTGGAAGATATCTCGGATATTTTTTTGAATTACTATACAAATTCAGATAATGCAAGGGGAAAGTCAATGAGTGCAGAAGAAAAGGCAGCAGTTTTTTTGGACGAGTATAAGCAGGACATTGAAAATATAGGCTATGAACCGCATGTAGTCCATTCCGAAAACTATGAACAAGAACAAGAACTGCTTAATACAGATTTTAGTACCATGTCTATTCATAAAAATGGTACATATCTGATATTAGTCGGATTAAATGATGGGCAGGAAAATATGAGTAGAAGTGCGACATCTCCATCATTTACATATAACTACAATGGAACGGCATATACATTGAGGACTCTTACAGTTACAAATGCTGATTTGAACTATGCAAAAACTTCCTATTGTGATTTATTGAAAACGACTTCTAAGACATTAATAGAAAATTGTTTGAATACAGCTATATCTGTATATCTTTACAGTATTTCTGATATTTTAGGTACGGTTGCTTCAATATGTGGTTTAAGTGTGTCTGATTTTAGTTCGTCAGGAGAAACTTCTTTGATACTTAATTGTGGAAGTAATTGGACGAGACAATTTACACAGGTGTATAGCGCTAATAGAGGAAGCTGGGTAAGCGGTTCTTCTGTTGAATATGTGAAAACAAGTTCATACCTTTCAGGACATTATTATTCTGCAAGGACAAATTCAATGGTAAGTGTTCCACAACAAGAAGCTGGCAGCATATTCTATTCCCAAAATTATAACAATTACACATGGAAATGTGAGCAGGCGATTATTTATATGCTGAATGTTAATGGTGTCAATTACGATATGACGGGAGATGTTAAATATTCATATGGCGGAAAGGTGATGATAACACATCGTGAGGATTTTTAAACAAGACAAGCTTTTTATAGTCATTGTATTGGTCTTATTGATTGCGGGGGTATACTTTTTCGCGGCATATATTCCCATTAAATATGAAATTAGAAAAGATTATACGGGTATGGAGTATGCGTCGGATATGGGCATTGTATCTGATACCGTGAATCTGCATATATTTGGGTATTATTATGATTATATTTTAGAAACACATAATTCAGATTATTTCCAGGGAAAATTTGAAATTTCCAGTGTAGCTGAAACAATAAACAATGAGGCATATTTTTTAATGCATGATTCATTAATTGAACCAAACGGAGATAAAAAAGAATTCTCAATGTATTATCCTATGGTTGATGGGGTTGTGGGGCATGTTTTTATGGAAAAACGTTTTTTAAAAATGTGTATACAACTAGGTGATTTTTATCAAAATAATATTTTGATATTTCCTGCAAAAAGTCAAGAACAGGCAGTTGGCGTTTATAATGATTTAGTAAGTATATTATACGGGTCAAATCTTAAAAATCTTTTTTCGGAATGAAATTATGACCATAATGGTCTTATAACTGTGTACAGTTAAGGAAAGAATTTGCAAAAGTCCTATAAAACGGTAGAAAGTTTTGTAGGACTTTTGGTTGTACCTCTAATATGAACAGTATTGTAAATGGTATTCATTCATTTTATAATTAAATATGTAGTTTTAGTTTGCAGTGAAGGAGATAGAAGGGACAAGTTATTGGAGTAATGATATTACAACAAATAAAGAATATTAAAAATAAAAAGAAAACAATATATTTTATAACGCCTATTGTTTTTGTATGTTTATTAATTCTGTTAATGGTATTTTACAAAGAAATAAAAAGCACTGAAAAAGACATTGTAAACAGACTACCGTTGTCGGATGGCTGGAGACTTGAAGAAAACGAAAACGGAGTTTATGTGTTGTCTTATCATAACAGTAAAGTGGCATTCATAACGGACACAAGTGAGTTTGCTTACGGTGAAAATAGTCAGATGATTGTTTCGAATTGGATAGGTATGCATGCATCGCTGACAGAAGAAATCGACATACTGAAAAATGCGCAGGGGGACAGAATTGATAAGGTGCTGATAACGATTGAACCGTCCGCTGCAAAACAGATGGCAGGTGCTGAGATAGTACAGGAGTTACATTATTTTTATGTTGCATCGGATAATTATTTTATGGATATTGTTTTGATTGATGATACTTATGTATCTGAGTTGGAGACATTATTAGTAGAATGAGAAAACATTTGATAGTATTTATAGTTATTGTGACAATATTTTTCAACGCCTGCGGTGATGAAAATGAAAAGATACATAGTCCGCAAAAAGAATTAATGCAAATATATAAGGGGAATGTGACGTTTGTGGATGATCTGCTAGCGGAATTACCTGAGTGCAGAAGTGCGGTTTTGTATTTAACTGGAAGGTTACAGAGTCAGGTTATGAGTTATTGAATGTTATACCTTTTGGGGATTAGGTAAATCATCAAAATGGTGTTGTAAAAAACAGGCATAAAGAAGACGTTGTGTTGTTATCGTAAGGTAGTAACACAGCGTTTTTGCATGTCATATATTTTTGTGAATCTAATAGTATTTGGCGCATATTCCGACCACACTGTAGTTTTTACAGTTTCAGGCGATATTGTAAGAGATTATAACGATGACCGTCTTTGCTGTCTGTTTTAGCTGTTGAAGAAATCATTGTGAAGCCGAATGATTTTGCTAATTGATTAGAAGCAATGTTTTCGTCTCTTGTGGAATAAATAAACTCTTTTGCGCCAAATTGTTCCTTACAATATTGAATCAAACCCTGAAGAATCTGCCTTCCAAATCCTTTTCTCATGTAATTTGGTCCCAGACATATTCCTGCTTCCTGATATATGTATGGTTCGAGTTCTTCTACGCCGGCAAATCCAATCGCCTTGCCGCTTGATTTTTCATAAACCAAATAGGTGTCATGTTCTTTTTGAAACGCGATGGTTTTCTTGATTCTTATTTTAGCGTCTTCTTCATTTGTAGTAATATCCCAGACCATATATTTCGCGCTTTCCGGCTGTGACCAGACATTGTAGTACATTTCTTTCCAGTCTGAGAATTTTGCTTTGTCAAGAATAAGGTTCTTTGTTTCAATCATTTTCAAATACTCCTGTAAAATGGCGTTTATTAATACAATTATAAGTTATTTCCAACGGATAAACAATTGCAAAAAACCTGTTATTTGACAGTATCATTTTTGTTGACGGTAATTTTTGTGATAGTCTATAATATCATTATGAAATATTTTCAGACGGGAGAAACAAAATGGAAAAGAGTAAAGAGAAACACTTTAAAAATAAAAAGAAAATCGCGCTGCTTACAATTATCTGTATGATAGCGGTATTTTTTCTTGTTTTGATGCCTGCCCTGACGATTATTGTCTATCATGACAATTTTGGCGAGAGGTATGAAACAGCGGATTGGATGGCTTATTCCGTAAGCGATTTTGAAGGCTTGAAAGTTGCGGAATGTACATTTCCGTCAAATAACGGACAGCTTCTTGCAGGTTATCAGTATTCAAAAGAAAATCAGGAAATAAAAGGCGTACTTGTGATTGCGCATGGTCTTGGCGGTGGCGGTCACAATACATATATGGACATTGCCGATTATTTTACTTCAAACGGCTATCTTGTCTTTGCTTACGACGCGACAGGAAATGATAAAAGTGAAGGCAGTTCGGTGGAAGGTTTGCCGCAGGGGGTCATCGACCTTGATTTTGCGTTACGCTATGTAAAACAGGAGGATGAATATAAAAATTTACCGATTGTGCTGTTCGGGCACAGCTGGGGCGGTTATTCTGCCGGTAATGTGTTAAATTGTCATGCTGATGTGAAAGCGGCGGTGCTTGTCGCGGGATTCGACCGTTCTACGGATTTATTTGAGCAGCAGGGCGAGTCTGTCATGGGTTCCGGTATCAAGGTAATGATGCCTTATGTTTCACTGTATGAACGGTTAAAGTTTGGAAAATACGCTGCTTACAGTGCGGTAGATGGTTTTGCAAATTCTGATGCGGGAATTATGGTGCTTCACAGTAAAGACGATACCATTGTTCTTCCTGAAAACGGATATGATAAGTTCTATGATAAGTATGGTGACAGCGAGCGTTTTTGTTTTATTGAATATGAAGACAGAGGACACAATTACATTTATTATTCAGAAGCGGCAAAGCGTTACAGAGAACAATTAAACAAGGACTATGAGGCTTATGTGCAGGCGCATGGCGGCGAATACAACGGAAAGATAAAAGCGGAGTTTATGGAACAGCATCTGGATAAAAGTAAATGTTATGAATTTGATTATGATTTGATGCGGCGGATTTTGGAATTTTATGATTCGTATTGTTAAAATGATTGCTTTGTTTCAGTGGGCGGATATCCGAATCCGGATACCCGCCGTTTTTTGCAGCTTAGAATAATTTCTTAATCGCGTCAATCGCGCCGGCAGCGTTATCCATAGAGATTTTTGCTTTCACGCCGTCAATTACCTTATTTACCATATCATCCGGTAAATCGACGCCGAGAACTTTTTCAATCGTTTTCACAGGTTCTTTCTGAAACTGTTCAAGGAGTGTTTTGTCCTTTGTTACAGTGTCCACAACTTTTGTTATCTGTTCTTTGATATCCATTTTTTGACCTCTTTCTTTTTAGTAAAATTTTTCCTAACGTAAATTATATCGGAAAATATTTATGATAATTAAGAAAATGAAGGATATTGTTTGTAATAAAAGTGTGTGCTATGATAAAATTCAGGAAATCAAAGACGGGAGGAACTGTTATGACAAAAATTCTGCTGGTAGAAGACGATAAAGGAATTGTTGCTAATCTAACGGAATTTTTAACGGGCGAGGGGTACGAAGTAAAAAGCGCCGCAGGACAGACGCAGGCGCTTGCGCTTTTGGAAGAAGAGCCGTTTCATCTTGTGCTTTTGGATATTTCGCTTGCTGACGGAAACGGTTTTTCGGTCTGCTGCGCCGTCAAAAAAACGTATGGAATCCCGGTGATATTTCTTACGGCGTCGAGTGATGAATACAGCGCGGTGACAGGGTTTGAACTGGGAGCCGACGATTATATACAAAAGCCGTTCCGCTCCAGAGAACTGGCGATGCGGATTAAGAATATTCTCCGACTGACGAAAGGCGCGGGCTCGGTAGTTCATCTTGGCGATGTACTGGTGGATACCGTGAAGGGAACGGCAAGTAAAAACGGTAAGGATTTATATTTGTCCGCTTTGGAATACCGGCTGCTGCTTGTTTTTATTAATAACCGGGGAGCGGTGCTTTCGAGAACGCAGCTTCTTGAAACGATATGGGATATCGCGGGTGAGTTTGTCAATGATAACACGCTGACGGTATATATTAAGCGTTTGAGGGAAAAACTGGAGGATGATCCGCAGAATCCGGCGCTTATTAAGACGGTCCGCGGACTTGGATATAGGGTTGATTTATGATGAAATTATTGAGAAATCCGGAAGTGAAAAGAACGGCTGTTGTATATGCGATGATTTCGGCGCTTGCAGTTACGGCGTCGTTTGTGTGGGCATGGCAGTTTGGCATTTTGATGACGGCGGTCTGCGGCATTTTTCTGTTTGTGTATCTGTCTGCCACAAACAGGAGATATGAACGGATAGGAGAGCTTGCCGCCGATATCAATAAAATTCTGCATGGAGACGAGCATGTATCGCTTGAAAAATATTCCGAGGGCGAGCTTGGCATTTTGCAGAGCGAAACTTATAAAATGACGGTACGGCTGCGCGAACAGCAGCAGAAGTTACAGGAAGATAAAGTTTATCTTGCTGATTCTCTTGCGGATATTTCTCATCAGATCCGAACGCCGTTAACGTCTATTAATCTGCTGGTGTCACTTCTTTTGGAGGAAGGTATTACGAATGAACGCAGGCAGAAATTATCTCAGGAGCTGTATGATTTACTATTTCGAATTGAGTGGTTGATTACGTCGCTTTTAAAAGTTTCCAAATTGGACGCGGGAGTAGTCAGTCTGAAACAGGAGCAGATTCCTCTGGCAGAATTTATACAAAAGGCTACCGAACCTTTGCTTGTTCCGATGGAGCTTCATGGAATTGCGTTTCATGTGACGGCGCAGGGAACATTTTCGGGCGATATTTTATGGACATGCGAAGCCGTTTCCAATATTATTAAAAACTGCATGGAACATACGCCGGACGGAGGAAGAATTGATGTTAGCGGTCTGGAAAATGTTCTTTATACCGAAATCGTGATTTCCGATACGGGAAGCGGTATTGCGCCGCAGGACCTGCCACATATCTTTGAACGGTTTTATAAGGGTGGGGATTCCGGTGAAAAGGGTTTTGGAATCGGACTGTTTCTGGCGCGGACGATTATCACGGCGCAAAACGGAACAGTCAAGGCAGAAAACCAAACGCCAAACGGCGCGAAATTTACGCTTCGTTTTTACAAGGGAACTGTCTGAACGACGGTTCCCTCTGCCGGCTCATCTGACAGAACAAATGAAAAGTGACGTTTTTGTTATTTTTGCGTCACCGCAGTGTCACTCCGAAACCGTATAATAAACCCGAAATCATTAAAAGGAGATATAAATCATGGAATTATTAAGGGTTGAGAATCTTTGTAAGACATACGGCAAGGGTGAAAATCAGGTGAAGGCGCTGGATAATGTATCGTTTTCCGTGAAGCAGGGAGAGTTTATAGCGATTATCGGACCGTCGGGTTCGGGGAAGTCCACGCTGCTTCATATACTTGGAGGCGTCGATAAGCCGACAAGCGGAAAGGTCATTATGGACGGGTGCGACGTGTATGCCCAGAATGACGAAAAACTTGCGATTTTCCGACGGCGTCAGGTCGGTTTCATTTATCAGTTTTATAATCTGATTCCGGTACTGGATGTGACGGAAAATATTACGCTGCCTGTTTTGATGGACGGGCAGAAAGTCAATCAGGAGAGACTTACGGAACTAATGACGACGCTTCGGCTTACGGGGCGTGAAAAACATTTGCCAAATCAATTATCGGGCGGGCAGCAGCAGAGGGTTTCCATCGGAAGGGCGTTGATGAACGCGCCCGCCGTCGTGCTTGCGGATGAACCGACGGGAAATTTGGATTCCAGGAACAGTCAGGAAATTGTGGAGCTTTTGAAGATGTCTAATCAGAAGTATCATCAGACGCTGATAATCATTACACATGATGAAAATATTGCTCTGCAGGCGGGACGTATCCTCGCGATTGAAGACGGAAAAATTGTCCGTGACGAGGAGGTGAATCGCTGATGAACGTGTTTCATAAGGTGACGCTTGAATCGTTAAAAAAGAACAGGACGCGGACCATCGTCACGATTATCGGTATTATTCTTTCTGCGGCGATGATATGCGGCGTGACAACGTTTGTCAGCAGTATGCAAAGTTACCTTGTCAAAAGCGCCGTCTACAGCGACGGCGCATGGCATGCCGAGGCGGCGGACAGTTCGTATGAGACATATCAGGAGATTTGCGCGTCCGATAAGGTGAAAGATGCGGTATACGCGCAGCAGCTCGGCTATGCGTATGCCGAGGGCTGTATCAATAAGTTTAAGCCGTATCTGTATGTGCTTGGCGCTTCAGAAGGATTTGAGGATATGCTCTCGATTCATATTACCGCAGGGAGGTATCCGGCGTCGGGAAATGAAATACTTTTGCCGGAGCATCTTGCTTCAAACGGCGGCGTGCGCTATAAAATAGGAGATACCGTTACGTTAGAACTTGGAAACCGTGTCAGCGACGGTTATATTTTGACAAGAAATAATCCGCTTATTTATAGTGATAAGGATAAGGAGGCAGTTGTCGAGGAGACGCTTGAAATAAGAGAAAGCCGGACGTATACCGTCGTCGGATTTTATGAAAGGCTGTCATGGCAGGTTGAACGGTATGACGCGCCCGGTTATACGGCGATTACCATCGCGGATACGGTGCCGTCTGAGAACTATCTATATGATACCTTTTTTATAATGAACAACCCGAAAGAGGTTTTTGGTTTCTTTGAGGGGAACGGGTTTAAAGGGTCGTTAAATTCGAACGTGCTGATGTATCAGGGAGCGTCCAGGTATAACGGATTTTATAATATGCTATACGGACTTGCCGCAATTATTGTCGCATTGATTATGTTCGGTTCGGTTTCGCTGATTTATAATGCGTTTTCCATTTCCGTGTCCGAGCGGACAAAACAATTTGGTTTGCTTTCATCTGTGGGAGCGACGAGAAAACAGCTTCGGAAAATGGTATTTTTTGAGGCGCTCGTAGTTGGCGCTATCGGAATCCCTGTCGGCGTCGCCGCCGGTGTTTTAGGAATTGCGGTTACGCTCTTTTTTATCGGCAATAAATTTATGGCGTTTGGTATGCCGATAAAAATGGGACTGTATGTCTCGCCGGTTTCCATTCTGATTGCGGTTGTGGTAGCGTTTGTGACCGTGATAATTTCCGCGTGGATTCCGTCAAAGAGAGCGACAAAAGTATCCGCCGTGGAAGCGATACGGCAGAATATGGATATTAAGATAACAAAAAATTCCGTAAAGACTTCCAAGCTGACTTACCGGGTATTTGGACTGCCGGGAATGCTTGCAGGTAAACATTTTAAGCGTAACAGGAAAAAGTACAGAGCGACGGTAATGAGCCTTTTTATGAGCATTGTCCTGTTTGTTTCCGCGTCGGCTTTTTGTGAGTATCTGATGGAATCCGTCACGGGAGGATTTGGGACGAACGGATATGATTTAAGTCTTGAGTTATACGGGGAAGAATTTGGGGACAAAACGCCGGAAGAAGTTCTTGCGGTGCTTGAAACGGATAAGGATGTGAATCAGGTTACGTATGTCGTGAAAAAATATTTTACAGGACGTGTTTCTGCGGAGTATCTGAATGAGAATGTGGAACGAACAGCAGATGATTTTTTGGAAGTGTACGGTTATATTTATTTTGTCCGTGACGAAGATTTTGCCGCTTTGTTAAGACAGTACCATCTGGATGAAAACCGGTTTATGGATTCGAAAGAGCCGCTTGGAATCGCGATTGACGGAACGATGACGTTTAACCGGAAACAGGGGAAGTATACAAAAACAGAAATTTTCGGTTCGGATGAAAGCGTCATCAAGAGTTATGAGTGGCAGGATGAACAGCAGGTTGAAACATTTTCGTTAAAGACCGGTAAAATAATTTATGAGACGCCGTATTATATTCAAAGTCTTTCACAAGGAATTAATATGATTTATCCAATCGGACAGTTTGCGAACGTTCTTCCGGATAATGAAAGTGACGATGAGCAGTATTACCGGTATTTTATGACGTCCGGCAATCATGATGCCAGCTATCAGAACATAAAGTCTGCGCTTGCACAGAACGGCATGGCGTCAAGGACATTATACGATTACGCCAAGGATGTGGAGAATGACAGAAATCAGATTGTGATTATACAGGTATTGTCTTATGGATTTATTGTGTTGATTTCACTGATTGCGGCGGCAAATGTGTTTAACACGATTTCAACCAATATCAGCCTGCGGCGCCGTGAGTTTGCGATGCTTCAGTCGGTGGGAATGACGGCGGGGGGACTTCGGCGGATGATGAATTACGAGTGTCTGCTATACGGTTCGAAGTCGCTGCTTTTTGGTCTGCCTGCGGCGTGCGTAGTCACATATCTGATTTACCGCGCGGTTCTTGAGGGCTATGAAACGAATTTCCGTCTGCCGTACGCGGCGATTGGAATTGCCGTGCTGAGCGTATTTCTCGTGGTGTTCGCAACAATGATGTATTCCATGAAGAAATTAAAAACGGACAATTTAATTGACGATTTGAAAAACGAAAATATTTAGAAGGGAAAGAGCGTATGGAAGCGTACCGTTTGGAAGACATTGTAAAACCGTTATTGGAGTGGTATGAACAACATAAAAGAGTACTGCCGTGGCGCGAGAATAAGGACGCGTACCGCGTGTGGGTTTCAGAAATTATGTTGCAGCAGACACGCGTGGAAGCGGTTATCGCGTATTATAACAGGTTTTTAAAGGAGCTTCCTACGGTGCGCGATTTGGCGGCGTGCGGTGACGAACAGTTGATGAAACTGTGGGAAGGACTTGGATATTATTCGCGCGCCAGAAATTTAAAGAAAGCGGCGCAGGTCATCTGCGCGGATTATCAGGGGATTTTTCCGACGGAGTTTGACGCGGTGGTAAAGCTTCCCGGAATCGGAACGTATACGGCGGGGGCAATCTGTTCCATTGCGTTTGAAAAAAAGACGGCGGCTGTTGACGGTAACGTACTGCGGGTGATAACGAGGCTGACGGCAGATTCCACGGATATTATGGATAATAAATTTCGTGAGGAAATGAAAAAGGCATTGGAGGCTGTTTATCCTGCCGGACGGTGCGGCGATTTTACCCAAAGTCTCATGGAATTAGGGGCGACGGTGTGCGTGCCAAACGGCGAGCCGAAATGCGGCGAATGCCCGCTTTCAAAATTATGTACCGCGTTTCGAAAAAACCGGCAGACGCAGTTTCCGGTTAAGAAAAAGAAAGCCGAAAGAAAAAATGTGAAAAAGACGGTTTTTCTGTTATGCTGTTGCGGGGAGTTTGCTGTCAGAAGAAGGCAGGAGGAAGGTCTTCTTCGCGGAATGTGGGAATTTCCGAATATTGATAAAACGGTTTCGGCAGGGGAAATCAGGGATTGGCTTTCACAGAGGGGAATTGTGAACGCCGCTATAGGGGAAGCTTTTGAGAAAAAGCATATTTTTACGCATGTGGAATGGCATATGAAATGCTATGTCGTGCGGTGTGATATGAAGGGAAACGACACGGCATGGAACTGGGTTACAAAAGAGCGGCTTGAGAGGGAAATTGCGCTTCCGACAGCGTTTCGGAAGGTGTATGATGAGGGGATGAAAAGGATGGATAAAGAAGAAATTTCTTATGAATAGGATTAATCTGAATAGGAAAATATAAAACTGTAATATTCAGTTGACACATTGTGCCATCTGTCATATTATAATGATAGAGAGGTCTCCATTAACCTTATGGTCTCGAATCATAGAAGAGATGAACATTAAAGAGTGGGAAGCTGCTTTGGCTTCCCACATTTTTAGTTAAAAAATGCTTAATTTTTAAATGTAATGTGAGGGTAGTAATATGTTTACATTGCAAGAAAAATTGATATTTATAAATATTGAACAGAATTATCTGAAAGAATTACACGACGCCTGTTCGGAAGTGTATTATAAGGAAAAAGGATATGAGAGTAAACCGTACATAGGAATTCTTATAAATAATGAAGACAGAAAGTATATTATTCCGTTAACGTCCGCAAAAGAGAAGCATAAGACGTGGAAAAATGTGGATAGAGATTGTTATTTAATATATGAAATGGCAGAAAAATCCTGTATGGGTCAGAAAGATATATGGATAGATGCAGGCGGCGATAAAGTAAAACATATTCTTTCGGTTATGGATATTTGATAGAAAAAGTAAATAAATTATACAACAGACAGATGAAGACAGGAAGAATTGACAAATTTTGTTGTGATTTTAGAGCATTGGAGTGTGTCGCAGACAGAAGACGAAAAGAAGAAATATAGTATTTAAGGCGCAAGGATAAAATCAATCCGTTGCGCCTTTTTTCTGATTTAAATTTTTTCGCACAACTTAAACGCTCATCCGTTAATTCTTATGAAGGGAGGTTTTCTACGTGTTCATGGACCTGGAAGAACAATATGATAAGATATACCGCTATTGCTATATGAAGATTGGAAACAGGCAGACGGCGGAAGATATTACGCAGGAAACGTTTCTTCGTTTTCTGGAAAATGAAAATTATCAGGATATGGGAAGGAGACTCGCCTATCTCTATACTATAGCGAGAAATCTGTGCATGGATTATTTCAGAAAACCGCAGTCAATTCCGCTTGATGAGGAAATTCCCGTGGAAACGGATGAGGAAGGAATTGTTTCGCGGATTTCCTTAAAAAGAGCAGTGTCCGTTTTGGAAGAATGGGAACAGGAACTTTTGTTTCTGCGGTTTGTCAATGAAGTTCCGGCGAGTAGTATCGGAGAACTCACAGGACAGTCGAGATTTTCGGTACACCGCAGAATCAACCGGATTCTCGCGAAGCTGAAAAAGGAACTGGGCGGACGTTAATGACTGCAGATGGACAGCATGTAAGGAGGGATTTTGTGAACAAAAAAATCATAGAAGGATTAAAGGAACTTTACGCGGCGCCAAAACCGCAAAGAAAAGATGCGTTTCTGAGAAAACTTGCGGCAAAGGAAAGTTGGCGGAATAGCAACGGCATTACGGATTCGCTGTCTTATGGGAAATTTCTGACAGGACAGCTTAAGTATATGCGCAAATATAATTTTTTAATCAGTCTGGTTTTGTTTGGAATTGCGCTGGCGGGCACAGGCAGTATGAATAGAGATATTCTCTGGGTATTGTCCGCGTTTGTACCGTTTCTGGCGTTGTCGGCGGTGCTGGAGGGCAGGAAGAGCACGCGGTTTGGCATGGAAGAACTGGAGCTGGCTTCTAAATTTTCCATGAAATCCGTCTTGATGGCAAGGCTGATGATTCTTGGAATCAGCGATGCGCTTCTTCTGGGAGTGGTGCTTCCGGTTATGCTGATGTCAGGGAAAAAGGAAGTGTTATATACGGGCGTTTATATTCTGCTTCCGTATCTGATGGCGGCTTTTTGGGGTCTTTATCTGACTAGGAAAGTGCGGGGAGGAGAAGAGGAGACGTTATGTTTTTTGGCAGCGGCGCTTGTGAGTCTGGGATTTCTCGTAATGCGGATTTTGGATGTGCGGTTTTTTGAGGCGGCTTATTATTGGAACTGGGCGGCAGCAGTCGTCGTTTTGACTGCGCTGACGGGGCGGGAGTGTATGAGATTATTAAAAGAGACGGAGGAATATTCATGGAACTTGTAATAGACAGGCTGACAAAGCAGTATCAGAATAAGATTGCCGTGGACAGGATATCGCTGAATCTGGGGGCGGGAGTGCATGGGCTTCTGGGAGCGAACGGAGCGGGAAAGACGACTCTCATGAGAATGGCCTGCGGTATCTTAAAACCGACGTGCGGCTCGGTGATGTTTGACGGTATCGATGTGGCGGACGAGCGGTATCGTGACGGATTGGGGTATCTTCCGCAGGATTTCGGATATTACCCGAATTTTACCGGCTGGGATTTTCTTTTGTATATGTGCGCGTTGAAAGGGATTGATAAGAAACGGGCGGAAAAAAGGGCGCGGGAATTACTGGAAATCGTAGGACTTGAAGGTATGGAAAAAAAGAAGATTAGGACGTATTCCGGCGGAATGAAACAGCGGCTGGGGATTGCGCAGGCATTATTAAATTACCCGAGACTGATTATTCTCGATGAACCGACGGCGGGGCTGGACCCGAAAGAACGGGTCAGATTCCGTAATCTTATCGCAAAGCTCGGGAAGGAGAACATTGTAATTCTGTCAACCCATATTGTTTCGGATGTGGAACATATCGCCGACAGGATTTTGATGATGAAGGACGGGCAGATTATTTTTAACGGAAATAAGGAAGACGTGGGGAAAGATTTGGAAGAATTTTATCTGGAACAGTTCGGGGAGGTATCGGAGCATGAATAATTTTTGGGAAATTGTCAAATTTGAGTATCGGAAATTATTTGGCAGAAAAATGGTATGGCTGACATTGGGAGTGTGTATCGCCATTATAGCTGTTTCCTGCTGCGGTAGTTTATTGGGGGATTTTATCGTGGACGGAAGCTATTATGATTCCAATTACCATATCCTCAGGAAGGATATTGAAAATGCGAAAGCATTATCAGGGAGGGCGGTTGATGATGAATTGATTGAAGAGATGCGAAACGCTTATCAAAAAGCCAGTCCGTCCGATTATATTTCGTATATGGACTACGCGAGACCGTATATGGAGATTTACCGGATTGTCAATAATATTTCCGGCGAGGAAGTAACGAATGCAAAACAGTATTATGCGGCGCGGGAAAAACTGCTGGAGACTTTCTGGAGGAGGGAACGTCTGACAGAGGGGGAGGAAACGTGGCTGAAGGCGCGTGAAGAGGAACTTTCAAAACCGTTTGTTTATGAATATTCGTCCGGGTGGCACCGCAGCGCCCTTATGGGGTATACCGTGGCGCTTGTGATGGCGTTTGTGACAGGAATCTGTGTTCCGCTGATTTTTACGGAAGAGCATTTGCAAAGAACGGCGCAGGTTAATTTCTGCGCGAAAAACGGAAAAGAAAAGCTGTATCTTGCAAAGGCGTTTACAGCGGTCAGTTTTTCCACGGCGGCAAATCTGGTTCTGGCGGCTGTTACGTTTGCTGTTACGCTGCTGATTTACGGGACGGATGGATTTGACGCGCAGATACAGCTGCTGCTGCCGATGAGTTCCCTTTCCATGACCGTAGGGGAGTGCGCGGTTATTGTGCTTGGCATGAGCTTTTTGGCGGCGCTGTTCTACTGTGTTTTGGCGATGCTTCTTGCGGAGTGTTTTAAGAATAATGTTGTTCCGTTGGGAATGCTGATAGGTTCGATTTTGATACTGAATATGATTTCTATACCGGATAATCTGCGTGTTTTATCGCAGATTTATAACTGTATTCCGCAGCAGCTCGTGTCATTTGCGGGTATGAGGAGTAATAAACTGTTTTCTCTGTTTGGAACGTATTTTACAAGGCAGCAGATTGTACCGTTTATTTACCTGATAATTTGTGCCGCGGGTCTTGTTGTCTGCCGCAGGGTGTACCTAAGTTATCAGGTCGGAAAGGCTTACGGAAAATAATGGATGAATTTTTGTGAAAAACTTTGATGATTTATGGAAAGCATTGTATAATATGAAGTAAAGAAATCATTATGTCCGGAAGGAGATGTTTTTCATGGATTTAAAAGAGTTTTGTTTTATGGGAGAGAGACCGAATTTAAAGAAAATCCCAGAGAGCGCTTATAAACTTGGTGTCGTTAAAGAGGATAAGGCTTCTTATGTCGAGAAGACGGAGCAGAATGTAATTAAAATCGCGAAGCTTCAGGATAAACTTTTTGCGGAGGGGAAGGAAGGCGTTATTGTGGCGCTTCAGGCGATGGACGCGGCGGGAAAGGACGGGACCATCAAGCACGTGATGAGCGGCGTCAATCCGCAGGGCGTGCATGTGGTCAGTTTTAAGCAGCCGACCAGTAAGGAATTGGCTCATGATTATCTGTGGAGAGTAAATCAGGCACTGCCGGAGCGCGGTAAGATAGCGATTTTTAACCGTTCCCATTATGAAGACGTTCTGGTGACGCAGATTCATGAAATGGAAAGAGGATATAAAATGGCGGAGCGGTGTTTTAAGGACGGTTCCAAGAAATTTTATGAAAGACGTTACGAGCAGATTCGCCATTATGAGGACTACCTTTATGAAAACAGCTACCGTATGGTGAAAATATTTTTGAATGTCTCCAAGGACGAACAGAAGAAACGTTTTCTGGAGCGGATTAATGATGAGGGAAAAAACTGGAAGTTTTCCAAGTCGGATTTGGAAGAGCGGAAATTATGGGATGAATATCATGAGCTGTACGAAGAAATCATTGAGAGGACGGGAACGAAACATAACCCGTGGTATATTGTTCCGGCGGACCAGAAGTGGTACGCAAGGTTTGTGGTTTCCGAAATCATTGTAAAGATACTTGAGGATTGTGAACCGGAATATCCGGATATACCGGAAGTGGAGAAGATGCGCCTTGCAGATTGTAAAAAGGCACTGGAAGAGGAGCGTAAGTAAAAGAGCGGACGAGATGAGGTGAAGCATGTGAGGAAGCATCTTTCTGATATGTTATTGAAGGACAGGTTTATCGGATGTATTTTAGGAGGAGCGGTCGGAGACGGTATGGGATATGCCGTTGAGGGACTTGCGCCTCTTGAACTGGAGCAGTATTTTGAGGACGGAAAGATAACCGAACCGTATATTGATGAAGTGACGGGTAAGGCGTTAATTTCCGATGATACGCAGATGGCTCTGTTTACGATGGACGGAATGATGTGGGCATATATCCGCTGTAACAGCCGGGGAATCGGCAGTTATGAGGCGAGCGGCGTCTGGCAGTCCTATGCCCGCTGGTATTATACCCAGACGAATATTATTCTTGACGAATATATCATTCATAAACATGAGCATGAACCGGTGGCGCTCAGTTCTATCGGCGTTAAGACAATTCTGGAATATGAGGAGCTGTATAGCAGCCGCAATCCGAGCGAGGAGAGCCTTATGAGTCTGGAAACGCTTCAAATGGGGACGCTTGAGGTGCCAATCAGCGGGTTTAAGGACGCGAGCTGTCTTACAAGAGTAGCGCCTGTGGGTTTATTTCTTCATGACGACCCGAAGGAGGCGTTTCTTGTTGCCGCGAGGCTTGCGGCGATTACGCACGGCAATCCGACCGGGTATCTTGCGGCGGGGGCGTATGCCTGTATTCTTGCTGAGATTTTGAATGAAAAGAATCTGGACGAGGCGGTGCGGACGGCGCTTTTGGAACTGAAAAAATATTCTTACATTGACGAGGTCAATGATACGCTGGAATATGCCCTGCATCTTTCGGAGAGTGATTACGGCTGGGAACAGGGCGTTGAACTGATTGGACGGACTTCTTCTGCGGAGGATGTGCTTGCGATGGGTGTATACTGCGCGCTCAAAGCGGAGCGGTATGAGGACGCCGTCATGTGGGCGGCAAACTGCGGCGGATTATCAAGTTCGGCGGCATTTGTGGCGGGAAGTCTTGCGGGAGCGTTTCTTGGAGACATGAGCATACCGGCGGAATGGAAGGGGAGGCTTGAGTTAAAGGAAATGATGCTGGAGTGGATTGACAAGTTGTATAAATTACGTGAATTTTAACGGAGAGAGTGTGATGAAGGTCAGAATACCTCATTTTTATAATGAATTTTCCTGC
This sequence comes from uncultured Lachnospiraceae bacterium, assembly GCA_910584325.1. Classification (GTDB taxonomy): domain Bacteria; phylum Bacillota; class Clostridia; order Lachnospirales; family Lachnospiraceae; genus MGBC120314. The sequence continues at coordinate 26,598 of CAJTZH010000012.1, forward strand.
GCGGGGAGCGCGTGTCCGGATACCTGCTGCGTTGGGTGGCTGATTGAAATTGACGATGATTCTTATGAGCGTTTTATGAATATGGAGGGGGCATTTGGAGAAAAAATTCGAAAACATATTGTAACGCGGGAAGATGGACGGTATTTCGCGCTGAATGAGGATGGACGGTGCGTATTTTTAAACGAAGATAATTTGTGCGAAATGGTCATAAAGGCGGGAGAGGAATCATTATGCAGTCTGTGCGATAATTATCCGCGGGTGGGCGTTGATTTTGGCGGCCTGCGTGAGTTGTGCCTTTCCATGTCCTGCCCGGAAGTAACAAGGCTGATATTGTCCTCAAACACCCCAATCTGTTTTGGAGAATGGGGTACCAAAGAAGAGGCAGCCGGAGAAGATTACACAAAAGACGCCGTTTTTGATACGCTGCTTTGGGCAAGAGACGTATTGTTTGGAATTTTGCAAAACCGCGCTTTGTCAATCGGTGAAAGAGCGGTATTATATGTGATGTACGCGGCGCGGATTCAACAGGCAGTTGACAGCGGGGAACCGCAGAAAATACAGCAGGCGGCAGAGCAGTTTTCGGAGGAGACTTACATAAAAAGATGTCTTTCGTCGGTCAGGACGCGGGACGAAGAATCCTGCGCGCAGTTTGTAAAAGAGGTGTTTTCGTTTATAGGGGGATTGGAGCAAATCAACAAAAAGTGGAGTGCACTGCTGGAAGAGACGGCAAAACGATTGGAGAGGCAAAGCGCGGCGGAATTTATGAATGCACATGATTTGTTTTCGGTGGATTATAAGGAGCAGGAATATGTGTTTGAACATTTACTGGTCTATTATGTTTACCGCTACTTTATGAAGGTTGTTTTTGACGGTGATTTGTACGCAAAAGCGATTATGAGCGTCATTGCGCTTGTGTGTATCTGTGAAATGGATATTACCTGCTGGCTGGGCAATCATAAAGCATTTTTACTTGAGGAGCAAATTCATATTTTTTATTTGTATTCCAAAGAAATTGAACATTGTGAGGAGAACCTTGAAAAGCTCTCTGAAGAGATCTGGGACAATGAATTATATCAATCCCATGTATTGATTGAAAATATGGCAAAAATTCTGTAAATATATCAAAATAAACGAAATATATCGTGGAAAATACAGAAAAATAGATATAAACTATTCTCATAACAAACAGAGAATATCGGGAGGTATTGCCATGAAAATTAAATTTGATAAATTATATCGTTATGACAGAGTGCAGGAACATTGTAGTATCGCAATTCCGGTTCAGAAAGGTGAATTGTACGATTTGGAGGACGTACAGATTTTGGACGGAGATAAAGTACTTCCGATTCAGAAGAAAATAACATCCAGACATCAGGACGGCTCCATTCGTTATATGTTTTTACGATTTATGGCAGATTTGCCGGGAAATGCAAAAAAGCAGTTTGAATGTGATTTTCATTGCAAAGATAGAAATTCCTACGAGGGAATACATATAGACCGGACGAAGGCAGGGCTTGCGGTAGACTGCGATGGATTAAAGTTTTCTTTAAAAAATAATTCCTCTCATTTATTTGACGGCCTGCAGGACGGAAACAGAGTGTACACGGCAGAACAGTTCGTTGGTCCGGTGCTGAAGACGGACGGAGAAGAATACGGAGTACGGTTTGGCACATGGGAAGTTGAGGAAGAAGGCGCCGTTTATGCTTTGCTGAAAGCGGACGGATTCTGCGTGGGAGCAAGAGATGTCCGTTTTGAATGTAAGGTTAGCGCATATGCGGGTAAACCGTGGGTGAATATTTCATATCGCATTATTAATACGACTGACGACGAACTTCATCTTGCGTCTCTGGTGTTTGCTGTTAAAAATAATGAAAATGAATTGTATTCGCCGGTGCTGCTTTCCAAGGAGAGTAACGATAAGGCAGATTCAACAGGATGCGGCGATACGCCTTCCGACAATACAGATAATTACGGACCGCTTTTTGTAACAAACGGAGTGAAGGAGCTTCCGATGATTGAAGAGCGCATCGGAAAGAATACCGTTCGTACCTGCGTGGGACGTTCCAATTATAAGACGCTGTTTACGTTAGCAAAGGACGGTAAACAGGTAAGCAGCGTGGTAGATGCAAAGTTTCTTGTTACTGAAGCAAATGAACATTTTGCGGAAGTGTTGTACGGTACGTTTTTTGCGGATGTGACAGATAAAGACGGAGGCGTCTGCGCGACAATTTTTCAGGCACAGCAAAATTTTCCGAAAGCCGTGATGGCGGACAGAACGGGTGCTTACATCATGCTGGTTCCGGAGGATGTAAACAGAGTCGTGATGGCTTCCGGCATGTCAAGGGAACAAAAGTTTTTATTGCATTTTCACGCGGCAGACGAGACGCTTATGGAGATTGACAACCGCAGTCTGATTTATCAGATGCCGGATACGCCGCATATTATGCCGGAGGAATTTGCGAACGCGAAAGTCATGCCGGAGATATTTGTGGACAGAGATAAGCTGAATTATGATGTAGAGATTGCTCTTGTGGGAAAGGCGGACGGACATGCAAGGGCGTACGGGATGATGAACTGGGGTGATGCGCCGGATCCTGGATATACAGCTCAGGGACGCGGACAGGGACGGCTTGTGTGGAGCAATAACGAGTATGACTATCCGCACGCGATGTATTTAATGTACGCGAAGACAGGAACGCGACGATTTTTTGATTATGCGAATGTGGCGTCAAGCCACTGGATGGATGTAGATGTATGCCATTACAGTAAGAATCCTCTGCGTATCGGCGGACAGTGGGAACACACGATGGGACACTGCGGCGCCGGACTGATGGTATGCAGCCACGAGTGGGTTGAGGGGCTTATCGACTGTTATCATTTTACGGGTAATGAGCGTGCGCTTCAGACAGCCCTTGGAATCGGTGAAAATGTACTCAGGCTTTTGGAGACGCCAATGTATCAGACGAACGGCGAGAGCAATGCCAGAGAAACGGGGTGGGCGCTGCGGACGCTGACAGCGCTTTATGTGGAAACGTGGGATAAAAAATGGATTGAAAAGTGTGAATGGATTGTAGGGCATTTTAAAGAATGGATTGACGAATATGGCGAATGGGTTGCCATGTATACAGATAATACGTTAATCCGTGTCGGATTTATGATATCCGTTGCCGTTGGCAGTCTGATGCGATATTACAGGGTGTTTCCGGGTGAAGCGTTAAAGAAAATGATACTGAGTGCGGTTGATGATTTGGTAGACAATTGTCTGATGGAGAACGGATTGTTTTACTACAAAGAGCTTCCGAGTCTGAACAGGAACGGAAATAACACGCTGTTACTTGAGGCAATGGCGATAGGATATGAACTGACGGGAGAAACACGTTATCTTGAGTATGGAAGGAAAACGTTTGGAAACTGGGTTCAGTCCCAGGGGGCGGCGACAGAGATGAAGAAAAGAATTGAGGAAGACGCTGTGCTTGTAGGCGCTTCGGGAACAAAGGGTTTTGCCCAGTGTTTTATACCGCTTGCTGTGTATTACAGCGCAATGACAAAAGAAGGACTGCTATAGGCAGTCCTTCTTTAATGAATGTCCACTTAAGTCATGTCGGAATTATTCTTCTTCTCCGATGGATTGTTCGTAATTTTCGAAAATAAAATCAAGAACGGGCGCCATGCCTACAAATTCGCACCCATACAAATATGTACCGTCATTGGATGGAATACAGCGGATAATTTTTACGACACAGTATAAGCAGTTGCTTGTATCGCCTAATTCCAACTTGGCGTTAAAATAATAATCCAGAGGAATGATATCTTTGGATTCAAAACCAATACCATGTTTTGAGACATCAACAACATGGATAGGTGCGGACAATTCACCTGCGCTGATATTGTCCTGCTTAAACAGATTGGATACTTTTAATGTTAAATTCGCCCTCATTCTCTTGCTACGACGTCGCTCATGCATAAACAAATTCCTCCGCAAATTTTTTGTGTGATAGGAAACAGTGTTTGGGTTCACTATCGTTTAAGTAAATATTACACTTTAATGTGAAAATATGCAAGATATGATTAAACAATTTGTCAGTTGATTTATTATTGGTCATGTTATATAATTTCCTAGTAAATAGGATTTTTTACGGATTTTTAAGAGAGAAAAGGAAAGGTGTAGACATGGAAGAGTTTAAGTTATTGTACGAAGGGAAAGTCAGAGAGGTCTATGATATCGGGGATAAGCTTGTGATTTCGGCGACAGACAGAATTTCCGCTTTTGACCACATTTTAAAGAATAAGGTAACGGATAAGGGAGCAATTCTTACCCAGATGTCTAAGTTCTGGTTTGATTTTACCGAGGATGTCGTACCGAATCATATGATTTCCGTGGATGTGAACGATATGCCGGAATTTTTCAGAACAGAGCGTTTTGACGGCAGCAGTATGATGTGTAAAAAACTTACGATGCTTCCGATTGAATGTATTGTGCGTGGATATATAACAGGAAGCGGATGGGAAAGTTATCAGAAAAACGGTACAGTATGCGGAATAAAACTTCCTGAGGGTCTGCAGGAATCCCAAAAACTTGCGGAACCGATTTATACACCGAGTACAAAGGCGGAACTCGGCGACCATGACGAGAACATTTCTTTTGAGCAGAGTATTGATGTTCTGGAGAAGAAGTTTCCGGGTAAAGGGCTGGAATATGCAACGAAACTCCGCGATTTCACAATTGCGGTTTATAAAAAGTGCGCGGAGTATGCCCTTAGCAAAGGAATTATTATTGCGGATACGAAGTTTGAATTTGGTTTGGACGAAGACGGCAATATAGTAATCGGCGACGAGATGCTGACGCCTGACAGTTCACGGTTCTGGCCTCTTGAAGGATACAAGGTGGGATGCGGTCAGCCTTCTTTTGACAAGCAGTATGTAAGAGACTGGCTGAAGGTAAATCCGGACAGCGATTATCTGCTTCCGGACGAAGTTGTAGCAAAGACGGTTGATAAGTATAAAGAAGCGTATGCGTTGCTGACAGGGAAACAATTTACCAGATAATGGAGAACAGAATGAATCAGGATAGAATAACAGATATTTCGATGGAAAATGAAGAACTTCACGAAGAATGCGGCGTTTTTGGCGTGTATGATTTTGATGGAAATGACGTGTCGTCAACGATTTATTATGGATTGTTTGCGCTGCAGCATCGTGGACAGGAAAGTTGTGGTATCGCGGTCAGTGATACGCAGGGACCGAAAGGCGTTGTTACGTCTCATAGGGATATGGGGCTTGTAAATGAGGTATTTACTCCGGAAACGCTGGAGAAGCTTAAGGGAAATATCGGCGTGGGACATGTTCGTTATTCCACGGCGGGAAGCAGTACGCGTGAGAATGCCCAGCCGCTTGTCCTTAATTATGTAAAAGGTACATTGGGACTTGCTCATAACGGTAATCTGTTAAATGCGATGGAGCTTCGGGACGAATTGTCTTATACCGGAGCCATTTTCCAGACGACGATTGATTCGGAAGTGATTGCGTATCTCATAGCCAGAGAGCGTATTAAGACACCGACGGTAGAAGATGCCGTCGCCAACGCCATGAAGAAGATTAAGGGCGCGTATTCGCTGATTGTCATGAGTCCGCGCAAGATGATCGGAGCGAGGGACCCGTTCGGATTTAAACCGCTTTGTATCGGAAAGCGTGACAATGCGTTTTTCTTCTCATCTGAGACGTGCGCTCTGGACGCGGTTGGCGCGGAATTTGTCAGGGACGTGCTTCCGGGTGAAATTGTATCGATTACGAAAGAGGGCATTGAGTCCAATATGTCCATGGCGACAGAGAAACCGGCAAGATGTATCTTCGAATATATTTATTTTGCGAGACCTGACAGCAGGATTGACGGAATCAGTGTTTATAATTCCCGTATTATGGCGGGAAGGATTTTAGCAAAGTCGCACCCGGTAGACGCGGATATTGTTGTGGGTGTTCCGGAATCGGGAAATGCCGCGGCGCTGGGTTACTCACTGGAATCCGGTATTCCTTACGGCGTCGCATTTGTGAAGAACAGCTATATTGGAAGAACATTTATCAAACCGAAACAGGCGCAGAGAGAATCCAGTGTCAAGATTAAGCTCAATGCCATGCCGGAGGTTGTGAAGGGTAAGCGGGTCATTATGATTGATGACTCGATTGTCCGTGGCACAACGAGCGAGAGAATTGTAAGGATGCTTAAGAATGCGGGCGCAACAGAGGTTCATGTGCGTATCAGTTCGCCGCCTTTCCTGCATCCGTGCTATTTCGGAACGGATATTCCGTCCCACGACCAACTGATTGCCTATAATCATTCAGTGGAGGAAATCAGTAAGATGATTGGTGCGGATTCTCTGGGATATATTGACGTTGATTCATTGAGTGAGATGATTGGCGGCTGTAAGGAATTCTGTGACGGCTGTTTTACGGGAAAGTATCCGATGGAACCGCCGACGACGGATATTCGCGGAAGTTATGAGAAATAAATTGTTATAATTATTTATTATGAAAGTAGAGGTACGGTTATGTACGATAGATACCAGACGCCTCTGGCGGAGCGTTATGCCAGCAGGGAAATGCAGTATATTTTTTCACCGGACAAGAAGTTTCGGACATGGAGAAAATTATGGATTGCGCTTGCCGAGACGGAGAAAGAACTGGGACTTGATATTACGCAGGAGCAGATTGACGAGCTGAAAGCGCATGCGGAAGATATCAATTATGATGTGGCAAAAGAGCGGGAAAAACTTGTCCGGCATGACGTGATGTCGCATGTATACGCATACGGCGTTCAGTGTCCGAAAGCAAAAGGAATTATTCATCTTGGAGCGACTTCATGCTATGTAGGCGACAATACGGATATTATTATTATGACGGAAGGCTTAAGACTTGTCCGCAAGAAGTTAATCAACGTCATGAACGAACTGGCGAAGTTTGCCGATACTTATAAGGCGCTGCCAACGCTGGCATTTACGCATTTTCAGCCGGCACAACCGACAACCGTCGGCAAAAGGGCGACATTGTGGCTTAACGAACTGGTGCTGGATTTGGAGGATTTGGACCATGTGCTTTCTAATATGAAGCTGCTTGGTTCAAAAGGCACGACAGGCACACAGGCAAGTTTTCTGGAGTTATTTGACGGCGACCATGATAAAATTCGCAAGATTGACAAGCTGATTGCGCAGAAAATGGGATTTACGGACTGTTTTGCTGTTTCCGGTCAGACTTATTCGAGAAAAGTGGATACAAGAGTGCTCAATGTGCTTGCAGGGATTGCGGCAAGCGCGCATAAGTTTTCTAACGATATCCGTTTATTACAGCATTTAAAGGAAATTGAAGAGCCGTTTGAGAAGGATCAGATTGGTTCGTCAGCAATGGCGTATAAGAGGAATCCGATGCGTTGTGAGAGAATGGCGTCTTTAGCGGATTACGTGATGGCAGACGCGCTGAATCCGGCGATTGTTTCCTCAACGCAGTGGTTTGAGAGAACACTTGATGATTCGGCAAATAAGAGATTATCCGTACCGGAAGCATTTCTTGCGGTAGACGGTATTCTGGATTTGTATTTAAATGTCGTTGACGGACTGGTTGTATATGATAAGGTGATTACAAAGAGACTGATGTCGGAGCTTCCGTTTATGGCAACGGAAAATATTATGATGGACGCGGTAAAAGCCGGCGGTGACAGACAGGAACTTCATGAGAAGATTCGTCAGCTTTCCATGGAAGCAGGAAGGAATGTAAAGGAAAAGGGTCTTGAGAATAATCTTCTGGATTTGATTGCGGCAGACCCGTCGTTTAATCTGACGAGAGAAGAGCTGGAAAAAACCATGGAGCCTGCAAAGTATGTGGGACGCTCTAAAGAACAGGTTGAGGAGTTTCTTGCGGAGGTTGTCAATCCGATTCTGGAAGAAGCGAAGGACGACCTTGGGATGACGGCTTCGATTACTGTGTAATATGTTTATAAAGGAACCCCTGCAACAGTATTCATTGTATGCAGGGGTTTTATATGCGTAATTTTATTGTATTATTTTGATTCCGTAAGCATTAAAGATGTATAAATCATCAAAACAAAAGGAAATTTTTTTTGTATACATGGAAATGGTGGTGATTTCCTCAATATAGAAGCTTGCTTTGTATTTTTTGGCAATTTCGAAAGTTGTTATTAAACCGATGCCGCTTCCACCGGTATCGGCATGTGTGGTAATACGGATTTTGCCAATCAATTGAATTGTATCAGATTGAAATGGAGTACCGCTATCAAATATGGTTAGGCAATAATGTCCGTTTTCGATACCGATTACCAGAAGAATATTTTTTGCGGGCTGGTTTTGGCAGGCAATCATTGCGTTTTCCAGTAAATCGGCGGTTAAGGTGCATAGGTCAGTCTCATCAATGATATGCTGGGTCAGATAGAGAATATCGGCGTTCAGTGAGACTTTAAAATTTATTTTATTGAGATAACATTTTTGGCTCATATAATGGATGAGTGCATCAAGGCGGGTTAAACCACTGGAAACAGAATAGATCGAATCCTTTTCATAGGACAGAAGAATACCTTTTCGTTCTTCTGTGAGCAATTGCAGTTCTTTTAATAAGGAATCTGCCTTGTTTTTTAGATTGATTTCAGAGTCGGATATCTGACTGGCAGAAAGCAGTTCTCGCACTGCCAGTTCCATGGCAGGTATCAGTTTATTATCTTTATGAATAATTTTTGATAACGACTCATTATCGTTTTTGAGCGTTTGAATTTCTTTTTGGAGGCTTTGGTTTGCGTATATAAGAGCCTCGTTTTCTTGTTTCTGCAGCATTTTTATATAGTTTTGTGTAATGCTTCTTTTCCACCAGAAAAATAGGAGAACTCCGAAAATTACAATCGTAAATATTAGAATAGCGAACAGCGGGTCGTTTTCTTGATAAAGACCAGTGAGCGAGGAAGCCATTACAATAAGCAGGCTGATAAATACGCCAATATCACTGGCGCCCTGCTGCAGTAGAAAGGGCATTCCCTTTTTTAAACGTTGAAAATGAAAGAGCAGGGCTGATAGTATGAGTTGTATACTGCATATAAGGAATGTGGAGAATATATATAAATAAAATTTGTTATTTATTAAATTGAATAGTAAATAGAGAAGAGGGAATGCGAAAAGACCGGAAATATAAAATAAAAAACAACTGATTCCAAATGAAATGATAGATGAAAACAGGGCGGTGTTCAGGGTGACGCGATGTAGAAATAGCGCAGCCATAAAGAATAATGCCGTCAAAACAAACAGACTGATGGACGGAAGACATAACCGTATATATAAGAACGGGAATGGCACGAAAACAGAAAACAAAACGCTGATCAAGACTGTTTTTTTAGATACAGTCAAATTAAGGAGTTTTGAAAATAAATAAAAACTACATAATAGCATAAATGAGTACTTTATATATATGTGTGCATAACGCATTGTACATTCTCCCTCTCATCATTAAAATATACAAAAACTGCCTCTCAAGATTAATTGATCCAATTATCTCTCTATTAATATTCGCTGTTTAGTTTGGTTGCATAATAATAAACAAATTCAGTAGTAGTGGGTACTCCTTTCTCGGAATGGATCCGTGCGGTATAGTGATAAATAAGTTCGTCAATGTCCGTTTGTTTCCATGCTCTGTTTATGGCATTCTGCATAGCGCGTTCCACACTGCTTTCTGTTTTCTTGTATTTTTTACCGATAAGAGTGGAAAGGTTCTGTGTTGGATTTTCCATTACTATCTGTATTGCGTCAATCAGGTATTGATATCCAACTGCCTTGGGACTGATACCGATATAGTTTAGTTCAGTTATAATGCGCTGCTCAATCCGCTTGTGCTTCTGATGGGGGTTTTCTGTTGTCAATGAGGTAAATGAAGAAATTTTTTTCTTGCTTTGAATAACGGATTTCATCATAATCAAAAAGTTGAGAACGTTCTCTTCGGAATAATCTTCCTGATGTTTCGACATGATGTAGTCGGCACCTAACTGTCGTGCATACTCGTATGTAGTATTGCTTGAATTATTCGTGGTAATTAAAATATATGGACAAGCACTTAAAGGCATATCTTTTAACCCGCGTAAAACGTCGAGACCGCTGCCGCTGCCCTTGTGCAATTCAAGGTCTAGTATCACTGCGTCAGGAACATAATCACGAATATCCATAAGCGCTTTTGCTGAACTGTTTGTAATACTTACGATAGATATATCATCTGATTTTTCAGAATATTTTATAAATGCATTACAGGCATCTGCATCATCTTCAACCAGTAATATTGTAAAACTGTTCATTTGTCCCTCGATTCATATTTTTAAAAATTATGTATACATGATACCATAAAATGCGACAAAAAACAACATAAAGTAACACAAAGAAATGTATGGGAAAAATGGATATCATAAATTTGAAGCTGTAATATTAAAAGATAAATGATTTAGAGAATTATATATATCAAGGAGAAAAAGTTATGAATAAGGAAAATTTATTTAAAGAATTAAAGGAACTTGTAACGGAACTGTCAAAGTCAACGCAGGAAATTACAGAAGGTACTAATATGACTTATGATCTTGGGTTTGATTCTATCTTATTGATTGAGCTTTTTACTGCAATTGAGGAAAGATATCATGTAGAGTTTGATTTTGAAGGTATAGATTTTGAAAAAATTGTTATATATGAGAATTTTGTTAATTATGTTGCAAGCGTAATAGAAGTAAGTAAATAATTTTTAATTTTGTCAATATCTTTAAAATGTTTTTTGTGAAAGGGGAATTGATATGTCGTTTTATGATATATTGTTTAATAATAATGTAAAGGTTAATGCCGGTAAGTCTGCACTAGAATGTGATAATACTGTTTACACATACGAAGAACTTGATAGAGTGATCACGAGACTGGCGGAACGGTTACAAAAAATTGGCGTTGGACGAATGGATAAAGTAATGCTTATGCATAACAATCCTTGCCAATATACTTTGATAATGCTTGCTATCATCAAGATAGGCGCGATTCCTATGCCGGTTTATTCAAAAATGGGACAATCAAAGCTTGAATCGATGATTCAGTTTTATGAAGTAAATTATCTGATAAAGGCAGCAGATAATATTTTTATTAAGCTTGAGGAATGTGATACATTACAATGCGGTGAAGGTATAGACACATATGAAATAGAGCGGGGCTGGACATATATTCCGGAAACTCAGGACGCGGCGGCGAATATAGATGACGTGGATAAAATAAAGGATGGACTTATTGTGTACAGGATGTTTAGAGATCAGGATTCATCGCTTGAACTGGTTAAGTTAATATTATTTACATCAGGAACAACCAGTACTCCTAAGGCTATTATGCTGAGCCAGGAGAATATCTATGCGAACATAACATCTATATGTGATTATCTTAAGCTTGAAAAGGAAGATAATATTTTATTAATTAAGGACTTAAGCCATTCTTCGAGCATAACAAGCGAACTTTTTGTAGGATTATTTACCGGCTGTAAGATTGTTATGACAACACAGCTTCCGATTACGAAGATGATACTTAAGATTCTTGAAAAACAGAATATTAGTGTATTCTTTGCAGTTCCGACGCTGCTTAAGGGAATTATGTCGTATACGAAATTGCCAGAGTATGATTTGTCAAAGTTAAGGATTATTAATTTTTATGGCGCGTCCATGTATTATATGGATATTCTTCGTTTGGTTGAATTGTTTCCGACTGTCGATATTTTTTATTCATATGGTCAGACAGAGGCCTCGCCAAGAGTTACATATATAGAGCGTGAAAATTTATTAAAGAAACCTGCTTCTTGTGGAAGGGAAATTAAAAATGTCAAAGTTTATATTGAGGATACGGAAGGGAATCTATTAGAACCAAACGTTCAGGGTGAGGTAATTGTTACCGGGGCGAATGTAATGTTAGGATATTATAAAAATCCGGAAAAAACTGCCGATACAGTCATTAACGGCAAACTGCATACGAGAGATTTAGGTTATATGGATGAGGATGGATTCTTGTATATAACAGGCAGAATGGATAATATGATAATCAGCGGTGGAAAGAATATATATCCGGAGGAGATCGAAGGTGTACTTACATCATATGAAGGTGTGATTGAAGCATTATGCACGGCGAGAAAAAAGGGTAATGAGACGAGTGACTTAATCGCTTATATAGTGCTAAATGAGGGCTATGTGTTGGATTATGAGGGGCTGCTTGAATATTGTAAGAGTTATCTGGAGTTATATAAGATTCCTAAAGAGATAATCGTTGTTGAGGAATTAGAAAAAACACCAAGTGGGAAGATAAAGAGAACTGTTACAAATTAAAACATAAAATTTGTATGATGAGATGTGTCAATGCTACATTATAGATAATGGAGAAATTCTACATATCTGGCATGTTTAATGCTGACGACTACTGATGAATCTGAATGGAAATCACTTGCCGGAAATAAAATTAATGGTCAATTATATTTTTATGCATATACATCTGCCAAAAATTCCGGGAATGTTTTTTCTGGAACAACAAGTAATTCATTGTATAAAGGATCACAGAAAATAAAGAATGTATATGTGCTTGGGTATGGGAATGTAAGTTCATTCGATTCTTTATTTAGCAACTATAATCCGCCTCAATATTCGAGGAATATATATTATGATTTCAATTAAAGTATATATAAAAAAGTTTATCTGGATACTGCCGATTATTGTGGCAGTCCCTCTTCTGATTTGGAAGGTAAATGACAGGGCAGAATATAATTATAAAATCGAATCGTTTGTACTGATAAACGATATACCGTATATGGTTTCTGAAGGAACCGCTTATTATTGGGATGATGATAATAGAGTATGGGTTGCCTGTAGAGAAGGCGTGAAAAAATTATTTCGGGGAGAGGATTTTTGTATCTTAAATGAGGATGGAAGTTTAGAGGTAGGTAATGTGGAGAATCTGGATATAGATGAGGAGTTTTCGTCTCTTTCAGGACTGTATGGTGTCGCTTGTGCAAATAAATTATTAGATATCAGTCGGAATACTCCCATAAGAACCTTGAATAGAGAACCAGTAAGTGCAAGTTGCTGGGCGCTTTGTGAGGACGGCAGTATGCTGATAAACTCTGGTGGAGAATATATTCCTTTCGAGATACCAAATGAAACCATAAAGGAAATTTCCGGAAATTTCGTATTGACGGAAGAAGGAAACATGTACGAGATAATAGAAGACAGTTGGAAGTCCGGGGAATACTCCTATAAACAAGTATCAGAGGACAAATTGATAGCGATTGATGCCTGTGGATCCGGTACATTGTGTGTGGGGATTCGTGAAGATCATACTGCGGTTATGTGGTGTCTTCCGGAATGGGAACCGCTTGACCTTACGGAGTGGAAGAATGTAAAAGAGGTTGCCGCGGGTTTTAATTACTGCGTGGGAGTAACAACGAACGGAAAAGTTCTTTATGCGGATTACGTTGAGGAGCGGGAGGCAGACGTATCGACGCGTCTGCGGGGAATAAAGGCAGAACATATTACCTGCTGCTTTGAAACAATTGCCATAATAAAGAATGACTTAACGGTAGAAAAAATATGGCTGACGCAGGATTAAACCTGCTTGCAGAACTTGCAGTATTATCTTATAATAAAACTGGGTGTTATAGGACATTAGTATGACAGACGGTTGTACAACCAAAGACTGGTAATCAATTAAAGAATGTAACAGATTACAAGCTATCCCCTATTGCAGTAGAGGATAGCTTTTTGTTACTTGCGGATGGCGGAACATAGGAATGAATACGATGTTATATATAATCATTATTAATATTATCACATTTGTGTTATTTGGAATTGATAAACAAAAGGCTGTAAAAAAGGAATGGAGAATTTCGGAGAACACATTAATCGGACTTGCGCTCATTGGTGGGAGTGTGGGCGCACTATTGGGAATGAGATGTTTTCATCATAAGACAAGAAAGAAGAAGTTTTCGGTGGGGATTCCTCTGATTTTTCTTTTGCAAATCGGAATGGTACTATATATTTGTTTGATAGGAAATAGCTTCTCAATTTCTCTATCTTTTTAGGAAGGTGAATGTGATGGAAATTAAGGAATTTATGGAAATTGTTCATTTCGCGGAAACGCTCAAGAATCAGACAAGACATGCATGGACGTCTGCCGGGAGACATGAGAGCGTGGCGGAGCATAGCTGGAGACTATGCCTGATGGCATATTTTCTCAGGGATAAGTTTCCCGAAGCAGATATGGACAAGGTCATCAGGATGTGTATTTTTCATGATATCGGCGAGGCGTTTACTGGAGATATTCCTGCGTTTGAAAAGACCAAGACAGACAGCGATGCGGAGGATGAAGTCATTGACCGGTGGATTGCGCAGCTTCCGAATCCATATGATGTGGAACTTGTGGAATTGTTTGAAGAAATGCGCAGGCGTGAGACACTTGAGGCTAAGATTTATAAGGCGATTGACAAGATGGAGGCGGTAATTCAGCATAACGAATCGGACATCAGAACGTGGCTTCCATTGGAATATGATTTGCAGCTTGCTTATGGAGAGAAGGAAGTAATGTTTTCTAAAGTCTTTCAGAACTTAAAAGAGGCGGCAAATGAGGAGACACGAGAAAAGATTGTAAAAGCAGAAACAATGGGATATGTGAGAGAAACTCCAAAAGACCTTTTGTCTGCTGATGAAGGAAATATGGGAATTATTCGTCTTGTCTTGGGAGCATGTTTTACAAATTGTTATCTGGTATACAGCAGGAAAACGAAGGAATGCATGATAATTGACCCGGCGGATGGCGCGGATGAAATTATAAAAAATATTGAATTAAACCATTTAAAACCAGCGTATATCGTAATTACCCACGGACATACAGACCATATTCTGGCGGTTGAGGAATTAAGGAGGCGTTATCATATTCCAATTTTTATTAGTAAAGCGGATGCATGGAGACTTGGGGATGAAGCGTTAATTAATGAACGTCCATATGTAAATATACCATATAAAGCCGTAAAGCCGTCCGTTTTGCTTCAGGAAAATGATGAGATATGGCTGGATGATATCTGTTTTAAGGTTATGGTTGTTCCGGGTCATACGGAAGGTTCTATTCTGCTGATTACCGATCATGCAATGTTTACGGGCGATACCATGCTGAAGGGCGGTCATGGAAAAACTACTCTTTTGGGTGGAAATGAGGAAAATATGAAAATGTCGCTTGAGAGAATAAAGAAATTGGACGGTGATTATATTATCTATCCGGGGCATAAGGAAATTACGACGCTGGAGGAAGAGAGAAAACATGAGTGACTTATTTGGAATACAGGAGTATACGGTGGAACGCATTGATGGAGATTACGCATATCTGAGAAATAATAGGGATGACGGTGCAGAATTAAAATGTGTGGCAAGAGCGCTTCTGCCGGAAGAAATCAATGAGGGGTCACGCCTGCGCTATGAAATGATGTCGTATGAGTTAGTTTAAATGGATAAGTAAATGAACGGGGTTTCCGCAAAGAAACCCCGTCCTGTTAATGTTCTTTAAATTTATCGAGTGTGTATTCCGCCGCCTCGTCAGCGCTTAACTGCTTTACAAAATCAGCGCGCAGTTTTGGTTTATATCCATCACCGTAACAGTCATACTCGGCAAGGAAAACGGTATTATGCGTTTCCGGCTTGTTCCAGTCATGGAATCCTTTGTCTTTGATATGACCGTCTAATTCGCAGTGGATAAGTACTGTCTGGCCGTAATTTCTCCAAGGTCTGCCAAGATAAACGGAATTTTCAGGACAGTTACTTTTAAAACGGCAGTTATGAAAAACATAGCCGTATTTTTGATTCTCGTAAGTGGACGGAGCAGTTACATAACCGTTTGGATCCATATCACGGTTTAATGAGTAAAGTGTGCAGTTTTCAAAATAGGCAGCAGCGCTTCCGAATATAAAATCGACTTCCCCTTCAATGTAGCAGTTTTCATAAATCTGACGGCATAAACGTCTCGGGGCAAATTCGGTAGGTCCCTTAAAACCACCTGCTTTTGCTTCTTCATTTGGAAGGGGACCTGTAAATAAGGTATCCTGGTGCCCCAGAAGCCTGCATCCAGAGAATAAGATATGGTCGCCTTCCGCGTAAACTGCTAATGCCTGTCCCACTTCTTTTCCAAAACCGGAGATATTAGCAACGGTCATATTCCTGCATGTAAAATTATCAGCAGCAACAAGCAGCGTATAGCTTCGAAAAGTACCGCATTTCTCGCCGTCTTCAAGAATTTTATTTGCATATTCATCATATTCCAGTATCGTCTTTTCTGCATCTTCGCCTTCAAAAGTAAGAAAAGGCGCTTTTATTTCCACACGTTCGTGGTACACACCGTTTTTAATGTAGATGGTCTCAGGGAGCATTGAGACAGAATCAACAGCTTCCTGTATTGATGTAAAGGTGCCGGAACCGTCCTGTGCAACGATAATCATGTTGTTGTCCTCCTAAATGGTTTGTTTGTCGTTTAGTCTGTCCTTACTATATCACATTTATTTATCTGATTCCATTAAATTATTTATATTTTATATATAAAACAGAGCTGCCATACTGATTGAGTTTGTATAGCAGCCCTTGTTTTAATTAATGGGGATTTGCTTATAAGGCAATCTGGACAATTTTGGATGTTTTATCTGCCCATGCAGCTAAAACATTGACTGTAGAACGTATTTCTTCCATTGATTCGGAAAGAGAGTTAACGTTCTCTTCCAAGGAATCCATACGAGCATCCAAGGAATCCATACGAGCATCCAAGGAATCCATACGAGCATCCAAGGAATCCA
>CAJTZH010000013.1 GCA_910584325.1 uncultured Lachnospiraceae bacterium
TCTTCCCCGGGTTCTTCTTCAGGTTCATCCAAATCTACATAGAACGTAGGTTCATCCGAATAGACAGGTTCATCCGAATAGACAGGTTCATCCGAATAGACAGGTTCGTCTGAATAAACGGGTTCATTCGGATAAACAGGCTCTTGCGCATCAGGTATATTCTGTATTGCGTTATTATCGTTGTTCCCCATATCAATAAATTCGATATCATCAAAATCGTTATTTTTGTTCATATACTCTCCAAAATCTCAGGCTTTTCCAACTGAGCCAAATAGTTCCATTTTCTCTTTAACGGTTGCTTTAATTGCTTCAGCGCCCGGTGCAAGCAGTTTTCTTGGGTCAAATCCTTTTCCTTCTAAATCTTTGCCCGCCTCAATATATTTTCTCGTGGCATCGGCGAAGGAAAGCTGACATTCCGTATTAACGTTTATCTTGGCAACGCCAAGAGATATCGCCTTTTTAATCATATCTTCCGGGATACCGGTACCGCCGTGAAGAACCAGAGGCATATCGCCAACTTTTTCACTGACTGCTGCAAGCGTCTCAAAACTTAGACCCTTCCAGTTTGCGGGATACTTACCGTGGATATTGCCAATACCGGCAGCAAGCATTGTGACGCCAAGGTCCGCAATCGCTTTACACTCGTTTGGGTCGGCGCATTCACCCATACCTACAACACCGTCTTCTTCACCGCCGATAGACCCCACTTCCGCTTCCAGAGACAGTCCTTTTTCTTTACAAATCTTAACTAGTTCCGTTGTCTTTGCAATATTTTCTTCTATCGGATAGTGTGAACCGTCAAACATAATGGAAGAAAATCCTGCTTCAACGCACTTTAAACATCCTTCATAAGAACCGTGGTCAAGATGAAGCGCGACAGGAACGGTAATGTTTAATTCCTCAAGCATACCTTTAACCATGCCTACAACTGTCTTGTAACCGGTCATATATTTGCCGGCGCCTTCAGAAACTCCCAGAATAACCGGAGAATTTAATTCCTGTGCGGTTAAAAGAATGGATTTGGTCCATTCAAGGTTGTTAATATTGAATTGGCCTACAGCATATTTACCGGCTTTTGCCTTTTCTAACATTTCTTTTGCTGAAACTAACATCGCATACCCTCCTGAATAATTTATTTTTTAACAATATTATAACCCTTTCAGAGGATAATCGCAAACTTTTTCTTAAGTTTCCATTAATTTAATTTTATTTGCATTGTTTCCGTTTAAATTATATAATAAAAAGAAGTAGAAATTGTGCGGAGGTATCAAATGGGACAAGATTATAATTTTTATGCGGAGGATTTGAATAATGGCGAATCAATTCTGCCGTTTATCGGTTTTTTAATATTTCTCTTGGGATTTGTTGTGGCGATTGTGGGAGTGATTAATTTGATATCGGTGTGGAGAGAGTTTCAGCTATGGTATGACGCAAGCGATTTGGAGAAAAAGCCGGATATTGCGTGGAAGAAAGCAAAAATGAAAAAATACGGAATTATCATTGCGGCCGGCGTCATGATGGTGGCGCTTTCATATTTATTTTAGCAAACAAAAAACAGGCGGGTTAAGCCTGTTTTTTGTCTGACAGAAAACATTCGCCTGTTCCCTGTCATTGTGAAGAAAGGAGGTAAGCTTTGTATAGCTTATTATGAAAAAACTTAATTATCAATTATTAACTGTCTCTATATTGAAGTATATTTAACAAAGTTGAATAAAGTTTGTTGATAATGTTAATGTTTATTTACCTAAATGTTAATAAATTGTGAATTACGCTTTTTCAGGCTCCGGATAATCTACGCCGTCCGTATCTACGGTTACGGTATCCATAATCTGCGGCGTCATCGGCATATCGCTCCAATTGACGGAGGTTTTGGCAATTTTATCAAGTACTTCCTCTCCTTCAGTTAATTTTCCAAAAGCGGCATACATACCGTCTAAATGCGGCGCGTCCGCGTGCATAATAAAAAATTGTGAACCTGCGGAATCAGGAATCTGGGTTCTTGCCATCGAAAGCACGCCGCGGGAGTGTTTTAAGTTATTTTCAAAGCCGTTTGAAGAAAATTCGCCCGGAATCACATAACCGGGACCGCCCGTTCCATCTCCGTCAGGGTCGCCGCCCTGAATCATAAAACCGGCTATAACACGGTGAAATGTCAGACCGTCATAGTAGCCTTTTTGAATCAGACTGATAAAGTTATTGACAGTATTCGGCGCAACGTCAGGGTAAAGTTCAGCCTTCATGACGCCGCCGTCTGCCATTGTAATTGTGACAACAGGATTTTTTGCCATTATATTGTTTCCTTTCCTAATAGAAATAGTGTATGATAAGATATCATTTGCATTGTAAAGAATTGTTTTAAGATAGTCAAGTAGGAGTATACGTTATGGTGAAAAGAATTGTTCTTGATTTGGACGCGCGTTATCTGGAACAGAATCGGGAATTTCTTCGAAAACTGAAAAAGAAATATGTGTTGGAGCCGGGGGACGCCGCCACTGCTCCGATGCAAAATACGGTCGTGCTGACGGATAAAGAATGCCTGGTGCGGCAGTGGAAAACTTATGCTGCAATAGGTATAGAGCATCATAATACTTCAATCAATTCCGTTCCGTTTATTCTGGAAAGTCTGGAAGATTTGACGGATTATGACCTTCGGCTTGCCTATGCGAGAAAGTTCGGTCTTTCCTGTGTAATTGCCGCGAACGAACGATTTACGCTGAGAGAGACGGATTTTGAAGACTTGCCGGAGTTAAGGCGGATTTATGATAATCCCGGAATCATAAAATATATTCCGGGGCTGGATGATATAGAAGTGGAAAAAGATAAATTGATATCATATATCCGGTACATGTACGGTTATTACGGATACGGGCTGTGGGTAATGCAGGATAACATTACAGGAGTTCTGATAGGAAGGGCGGGTATCGAGCATAGAGAAGTGGAAGGTGAGCTCTGCTGCGAACTGGCGTATCTTGTGAGAGAAGAATATCAGAGAAAAGGTTATGGGTATCAGGCGGCGCGGATGGTTCTGGAATTTGCAAGACAAAACGGAATGCGGCAAATCATCACGTATATACATGAAAATAATATTCCGTCCATGAAACTTTCGGAAAAACTGGGCTTTACCAGATGGAAAGAAAGTACGGACGGAATGAAAAAATATATTATTTGTAAGAAAGAATTATAGCTCGTCCAGAATAAAACGGATATATTCAACGGCGGTATCAAGCCGCTTCGTGTTGAAGAATACGGCAATCAGGGGAGGGGATACGGTTATTTCCGATTCCTGCGCGATTTTACTGTTGCTGATGTCAAATGCTATAGGAATCTGTGTGCCGTCAGTAAATGTACAGTATTCAATTCTGGCTTCATGGCGTTTTAGGAATTCTTCGTCGAAAATTTCCCTTAAGTCATAAAAGAAGCAGTCGTTGTCCTGACAAAAGTAATCCAGCGAAAGACGGTTGCCGATGTGCACGTCGATATGGGAACCGTAAAACATGGCGACCAGTGATTCTGCGGAGTAAACGGACATCTCCGCATCTTTGTCATAGTCCAGAATGTAACTGTTGTCCACCACAACGCGTTTCTGTTTACCGTCAATGCCCAAATACGCTTCAAACGGGTCGGATAATCCTTTGGAGTACTTGTCTTCGTCCTCATCCCATACGGATTTATCGTTGTTTATAAGAACCGTGTACAGGACGGTTTCGAAATTCTGTTCCTGATAGGTCCGGTAAATGGCAAATACGGCAATTATAAGAATGACAACGGCAAGTATGTGAATGGAGTAATAATCTTTGATGTATCCGATTTTGGCGCCGAAAGAAAGTTCTTTAAATTTGCCCCTGCCTTCTTTAATTTCTTCCTTTAAACTCTTTTGATTTGACATAATAACCTCCGGAACGTTTTGCTTTTGTAAGCTATGATACCATAAAAAAGAGAAAAAATGTGGGATTTTTACAAATATTTAATAATTTATAAGAGGGGAATTCGTTGCATTTTCTTTTTTTTTTCTATATAATTTGTTTATTGTATTCCGAAAAAGGAGAGGAACAGACGATGAATGCTTTGTTTAATTTGGATAACGGATTTTTCCGGTTTATGGGAAAAGTTTGTGATATGATTCTTTTGGATATTCTGGTGCTTATTTTATGTCTGCCGGTTGTAACGATAGGACCGGCGCTGACGGCGTTGTTTTATGTAACCATGAAGATTGTAAGGGATGAGGAAGGATATGTGTTCAAGGGTTTTTTTAAGTCCTTTAAGCAGAATTTCGTACAGGGTTTTCTGCTGGAGTTCATCGTTGCGGCGGCGGCATTGATTCTCTACTTTGATATCGGCGTGGTGAATAACTGGATGACGGAAGATAACAGCCTGCTTATCCGGCTTCTGTTTTTTGCGTTAATTGGGTTTGCGTTGATTTGTACCGTAACGGTTGTTTATATTTTCCCCGTACTTGCCAAATTCGATAATCCCACGAAAAAAGTTCTGGTGAATTCTGTAATGATGGCGGTAAAACATCTTCCGAACTCTGTTCTGATGGTGGTGGTTATTGTAGCGGCGGGCGTCAGTGTGTATATCTATCCGATTATGATTTTCTTTGTGATTGGTCTGGCGGCGTTTATTAATTCTTTTATTTTGAGAAGAATATTTGATAATTACATTAAAGTAGACTCCGAGGGAAGAATTTTATCCGGGGAAACAAACGAAATAGCCGCGACGGAAGATGCGGCAGAAACGATATCTAATGCGGAGAAAGAAACAGATGCGTAATGAAATAGGGAGCGGCGTGAAATGATATGATTTCGCGGCCGCCCCCGTTTTTATATGTATAACTATTACTTCTGGCTGATAACAAAGCCGCTGTATGAAGTTTCTAGTCCGTGTTCCGTTGAGTCGAGACCTTCGAGTTCTTCCGCTGCCGATGCCCTAAGACCGATTGTTTTCTTAATAATCAGAAAGACAATGCTCATGGTGATTCCGGTCCATGCAAGGATGGACGCCATGCCGATGAGCTGGATTCCTAACTGGTGGAAACCGCCGCCATAGAATAAACCGGTGATGCCGTTCTGACCGTTTCCTGTCGCGAACAGACCGACAGCGACAGTACCCCATACGCCGTTTAAGAAGTGGACGGCAACCGCGCCCACAGGGTCGTCAACCTTCAACACAAAGTCGAGGAACCATACGCCGAATACGACAAGCAGTCCTGAAACGATACCGATGACAAGTGAGCCAAGTGCGTCCGTATCGGCGCATGGGGCAGTAATGGCGACGAGACCTGCGAGAGAAGCGTTTAACGTCATGGAAACGTCCGGCTTTCCGTTTCTAAGCCATGTAAATATCATCGTTGTGCATGTTGCCACCGCAGGAGCGATAGTTGTCGTTACAAAAATCTGGGCAAGATGTTCCGGCGAGTCTGCCGCCGCCCCGTTAAATCCGTACCAGCCAAACCACAAAATAAATACGCCGAGCGCCCCGATAGGGATGTTGTGTCCGAGAATCGGCTGTGGTTTTCCGCTTTCGTCAAATTTTCCGATACGCGCTCCAAGTATTGCGGCGCCGATTAAGGCAGAAAGACCGCCGACCATATGTATTGCGGTGGAACCGGCGAAATCAATAAATCCAAGACCGGCAAGCCAGCCGCCGCCCCATACCCAGTGCGCTTCAATAGGGTAAATGACCGCGCTGATGACTGCAGAATAAATACAGTAAGAAATAAATTTTGTACGCTCCGCCATTGCGCCGGAAACGATTGTGGCGGTGGTAGCGCAGAATACTAAATTGAAAACGAAGTTTTTACAGTCGAATCCCGAAAAATCCGTAAAAATGTCCATTGTCGGGAGTCCTGCAAATCCGCAGAAAACATTTTCGCCAAACAGTAACCCGAATCCCAGAAAGATAAAGACGACCGTGCCAATGCAGAAGTCCATCAGGTTTTTCATAATAATGTTACCGGCGTTTTTGGCTCTGGTGAAACCACACTCAACCATTGCGAATCCTGCCTGCATAAAGAATACCAAGGCGGCGCCCATTAAGAACCATACTGTCATATCCATAATTTTTTCCTCTCTTTCTTCCTCAATATGTAACAAAAAAGGGATAGTCCTGCCACGGCAGATGCCGCCTGCAATTCTTATCCCCGTTGATAAAGTGAAACGATATTAATTTTGTATTATACGGCATCTTCACCACGCTCGCCGGTACGGATTCGAACAGCATCTTCCACGCTGTACACGAAAATTTTTCCGTCGCCGTAGTTTCCTGTGTTGATTTCTTTTGTAACCCTGTCGATAATGGAATCAACAAGTTCTTCCGAGACGACTGTTTCGACTTTTACCTTCGGAAGAAGATTTACATTGTATTCGACGCCTCTGTAAATCTGTTTGTATCCTTTTTGCGTGCCGTAACCCATGATGTTTGTAATCATGATGCCGTTTGCCTTACATTCCTCGAGAATTTCTTTTAAATCCTCCAGGCGTTCCGGCTTAATAATAATTTCCAGTTTTTTCATACTGACTCCTCCTTAACTTCTATATAGGTATGTCAAAAAACAAAAAGACGTTCTGAAATAAATCAGAACGCCTTTGTTCGTATAACTGTATTATACACGGCAGGGAAAATCTGTCAATCATTTTTTTTCAGACGTAGTCTCTTGGAATTATTATAAATAGTAAAACAGTAATATAGGGCGCACACCAGAAAAGCTGCCCGGGCAATGTTCAGGTAGGTGCTTTTCAGGGAGCCGTAGCAGAAAAAGAAAATGAAAGCGACAATGCCGTTGAGACTCCAGATGCCGCGGAACGAACGGGTAGCCGCGAGTTCATTGATTCCTTTGGCACAGTTAATCAAAGCTTCCGTAAAGTAAAATGTGTAGTAGATGTAGAAGAACAGTACAATGCCTAAAGAAACGGACAGGACGGAAGCGCTGATTGCGGCTGTATGGTATATAACCGTCAATCCGTAAGCTGCTATTGTAAAAGGAACGGACAGGATGGAAAAAAATTTAATTTTACGGGAATAAAACCCGTCTATTCCTAACTGAAAACTGCCTATTACCGTTAAAATACTGCCTGCGGCATTGAATAAGAGGAAATCGAGCGAAATTCCCACAGCATTTAACAGGATGCCGGCAACACACAGGATAAAACCGATATTCATAAGTCAAAATCTCCTTGTAAAATGTTTCCTCTAGTATATCACAAATTATTGGATATAAATATTAAAAAAATATTATAAAAAAATTTTAAATTTAGGGTTGCATTATTGGAATAATTCTGATATAATCTCTTTTGTTTGATAGGAAATTTATGTAACATTGGGCTTTCGCCAAATTGGTAAGGCACTGGATTCTGATTCCAGCATTGTGGGGGTTCGAGTCCCTCAAGCCCAGCTGAAAGCTGTTATAGACTAGTCTATAGCAGCTTTTTTACATTGTTATTTTAAGAAACACAGGTGAGATTATGCACGAGGAAAAATGGAACATACGATTTAGCGAGTGTGACAGAACGCAAAAGCTCGCTTACGGCAATATTGTAAATTATTTTCAGGATTGCAGCAATCTTCAGTCAAAGAAGATAGGGAGAGATGCTGAATTTTTAAAAAGCATACAGAGAGCATGGCTGATTGATTTCTGGCAGATTATTATCAATGACAGACCGTCGGCGTTTGACACGATAAAAGTCGCCACATGGGCATCGGGATTTAAAGGCTTTTTCGGCACCAGAAATTTTACCATGAAAACGGAGGCGGATGAACTGCTGGCGTGCGCTAATTCATACTGGGTGTATCTGGATGCGAAAACACAGCGCCCGGTAAGAGTGCCGCAGGATGAAGCAGATGCTTACGGCATGGAGGAAGCGCTTCCAATGGAGAATGTGGGAAGGAAAGTTGCGGTGCCGCAGGAGGCGGAGCGGATTGATACGCTGACGGTGATGGAACATCATCTGGATTTATACAATCATATGAATAACGGAAAATATATTGAGATTGCATGTGATTACATTCCAAAGGATGCGGATGTTTACCGGATATGCTGTCAGTACAGGATGCAGGCACGCAAAGGTGACGTCGTCGGTATATATCGTGCGATAGAGGATAACAGGACTACCGTCGTATTAAAGGATATCAATGAAGAGATTTATGCGGTAATCAGTTTTGATTGTAAGTAAAGGAGACGGAAAGACGAGATGATTGAGATTGGAAAAAAACAATGCCTGAATGTAGTGAAGGAAACGGATTTTGGCGTGTATCTGGGTACGGAAGAGGAGAAAGTACTGCTTCCGAAAAAGCAGGTGCCGCAGGATGTGCAAATCGGTGACGCGCTTGAGGTGTTTGTGTACAGGGATTCTGAGGACAGACTGATTGCGACAGTGAAGGAGCCGTTGATTGCGCTGGGGACGGTCGCGTGTCTGAAGGTGAAGGAAACGACGCCTATTGGCGCTTTTTTGGACTGGGGTCTGGAAAAAGATTTATTTCTTCCGTTTAAGGAGCAGGTATACAAGGTGCGCGCGGGAGAATCATGCATGGTAATGCTTTATGTAGATAAGAGCGGCCGTCTGTGCGCGACGATGAAAATCTATAATCATCTGCTTCCGGCTCCGGGATATGAAAAAGACGACAGGTTTACAGGAATCGTATATGAAGTGAAACCGGAGATGGGGGCGCTTGTTGCCGTAGATTTCCGCTATCACGGCATGATTCCGAAAAACGAGCTCTACGGGAACATAAAACCGGGAGAGATTGTGGGGGGACGCGTAATTAAAGTCAGGGCTGACGGAAAGCTGGATTTGAGCCTTCGCGAAAAGTCCTATCTGCAGATGGATGAGGACGCAAAGCGCCTGATTGCGTATCTGGAGCAATGCGGAGGAAAGATACCGTTTACGGATAAGGCGTCCCCGGATTTGATACGCGCGAAAACAGGTATGAGTAAAAATGAATTTAAACGTGCCGTGGGACGTCTTTTAAAAGAAGGCAAAATAGAAATCACACCGGAATGTATTGTTAAGAAATAGAAAGAGGTATTTTATGGAACGGTTGAGTATCGGTAAGACAAATATATTTTTTGGAATATTTATGGCATCATATTTGGGAATGTCCATGCTGTTGTCTCTCGTACTTCCGCCTGTTTTTCCGTATTGGGCAAATATGCTTGTCAGTGAAGCCGTTATTATTGCCCCTGCCGTTGTATTTCTGATTATACAAAGAATTGCCCCCCGTGATATAATTGGAAAAGGTCAAACGGGGTTTTTTGATATCCTGCTGGCATATGTGGGAGCTTACTGCCTGATGCCGCTTATTTATTTCCTGAATTTTATAACAATGTTTTTCGCGAAAAATTATGTAAATAACATGGTGTCCGAACTTTACATTTATCCGCTTTGGGCGCAGCTTGTTTTGATGGCGCTTTTGCCGGCAGTCGTGGAGGAATTTATATTTCGCGGAATTTTTTACGGGAGCTATCGCAGGAAAAATGTAATGAAGGCGGCGCTGATGAGCGGTCTGTTATTTGGAATTACACATCTGAATCTGAATCAGTTTGCGTATGCGTTTGCGATAGGAGTCGCGTTCTGCCTGTTATATGAGGCGTCCGGAAGTATTGTACTCTCTGTGACCGCGCACTTTGCCATCAACGCGAATACGGTTTTTATTATGCATTTCCTTGAGAATGCGCAGGAAATAACTGTTCAGGAAAACGCAGTACAGTCTGTACCCGCCGGGATGGTTTTGACGGCGGTAGCGATTTTTGCGGGATTTGCCATACTGGGGCTGTTTTTCTTTGCATTGATAATAAGAAAGATTGCAAAAAGGGCGGACAGAACGGAGGAATTTAAAAAATCCGTCACGGACTGGAGAAGGGACTGTGCGGAAGGGAAATTTCTTGATGCATATATGATAATTTTTATTGTTGCGGCTGTTTTGTATATGATTTGGATAGAAATCAGATAATGGAACAGTATAAGAGCTTTGACCATGCGGTCAAAGCTCTTATACTGTGTAATCAATATTCTGTCCGAGATATGGTGTAACGGAAGCTTCCATCATCTTAGTAAGGCTGTCGCCGTTTGCTTCGATGCTTTCCAGTGACTTCTTAACCATTGCGAGCCCTACGGCGCTGCTGGTGTCGATGGAAGATGCGTTGACGGACAATGCCGATAATGTCATATCCATAGATATCACTCCTTTGTAAATATATTATAACTGTTTCCTGCGAAAGAAACAAGAGTTTTTTGAATGATATTTCCTATTTCATTATGACAAAAATATGTTATACTATCAATATGCTGCCGCGTATTCCTGTGATACACTCACGGAATGCCGGAGAAATTAATTGTTCGGAGGAAACGTATGAAAAACAGAATGAAAAAGGCAGTTTTTTTTGTGTTGACGCTGGCGCTTGTGGGGCTGGTATTTTTCAGGGCGGGCGTGAAAGTCGGAGCTGCTGACAGTGAACCGGGAAGCGTCGGGGACCCGTTGGTGAGCAAAAGTTACCTGGACAGCCGGCTGAATGAATTGAGCGGTGTGATGACAAAGGTGACGCTCTCTAAGGGCAGTGTGCTGACTGCGTCGGAAGGAGCGACCATTATTGTGTTTTCAGGAAACGGTACCGTTTCAGGAAGCGGCACGGGACTGATTAATGTTACGGCAGGAGAACTGACGGCGACGGGCATCAGTCTGGCAAAGTATAATACCTATTTGTTTCCGGATGCAGCGACGGGCGTTACCGCAGGTTCAACCATGGTTGTATTTGTGACGGGAACATATCAGGTTACCCAGTGACATGTAAAAAAAGGTAAATTATTAGATAACAGGAACTTTAACTGGTAAATCTATACAAAATGAGGACAGATTTTTGTGTAAAAACAATATGGTTTTTTTTTGAAACATCATGTATTATATACATATGGCAATTGTAACAGGAAAGTTACATGCATTAAACATTTTAGGAGGTATTTATAATGGCTAGTTTATCACTTAGAAACGTATGTAAGGTATATCCTAATGGTTTCGTTGCAGTTAAGGATTTTAATCTTGAGATTGAAGATAAGGAATTTATCATCTTCGTAGGACCTTCAGGCTGTGGTAAGTCTACGACACTTCGTATGATTGCAGGCCTTGAGGACATCAGTTCAGGCGAACTCTGGATTGGCGACAAGTTAGTAAACGACGTGGAGCCGATGAACAGAGATATCGCGATGGTATTCCAGAACTATGCGTTGTATCCACATATGACTGTGTATGATAATATGGCATTCGGTCTTAAGTTAAGAAAAGTTCCTAAGGCTGAAATCGATAAGTCCGTACATGAAGCAGCTAAGATTCTTGATATTGAACATCTCCTTGACCGTAAGCCAAAGGCTCTTTCCGGTGGTCAGAGACAGCGTGTTGCCATGGGTCGTGCTATCGTTCGTAATCCTAAGGTATTCCTTATGGATGAGCCTTTATCAAACTTGGACGCTAAGTTGAGAGTACAGATGAGAATTGAGATTTCAAAGCTTCATCAGAGACTTGAAACAACAATTATTTATGTAACACATGACCAGACAGAGGCTATGACGCTTGGTACCAGAATCGTTGTTCTGAAGGACGGCGTTGTACAGCAGGTTGATTCACCTCATAACTTATACAATTATCCACAGAACTTATTCGTTGCAGGATTTATTGGTTCTCCTCAGATGAACCTGATTGACGCGAAGGTTTCACAGGAAGGTTCTGATGTGAAGTTAGCGTTTGGCGATAACTTAATTACCGTTCCTGAGAAGGAAGCAAAGAGTCTTGTAGACGGCGGATATGTTGGTAAGACAATCGTTCTTGGTATCAGACCTGAGAACTTACATGATGACGACGCAATGATTAAGGCAAATCCTAACGCCGTAATCGACGCAACCGTAAGAGTATACGAGATGTTGGGTGCCGAAGTTTACTTATACTTTGATATTGACCAGTACAACTGTACAGCAAGAGTAAATCCTGCTACGACAGCAAGACCTGGCGATGCTGTTAAGTTTGCTATGGATTTAACAAAGATTCACTGCTTTGATAAGGAAACAGAGAAGATTATCGGCAGATAATTGTGTAGAATTTGTGAACTTTTTGAGGAAATGCATTGAAAAAATGCATTTCCTCTTTTATTTTTGTTGATTTTGCTATAAAATAGAGAAAGAGGTCAAATTTTGTGAGAGGAGAAACAAAATGATATCAAACCAGATTTTACAGACAACGATTGATGGTCTGAAATCAATTGCCAGAATTGATTTATGTATTATAGATACGGATGGAGTTGTTCTGGCTTCTACATTTGGGGATGGGGAAAATTACCGTGACGCGATAATCAATTTTGTCAATTCACCTGCGGACAGCCAGGTTATTCAGGGATGCCATTTTTTTAAGGTGTATGATGAACAGCAGCTGGAGTATGTGCTGCTGGCGCAGGGCACGGGTGATGATGTCTTTACCATCGGCAAGATTGCCGCATTTCAGATTAAGAATTTGCTGATTGCATACAAAGAGCGTTTTGATAAGGATAATTTTATCAAGAATTTGCTGCTGGATAATCTGCTGCGGGTTGACATTTATACGAGAGCAAAGAAGCTTCATATTGATATTGACGTTAAGAGAGTCGTATTTTTAATAGAGACAAAAAACGAGAAAGATTTGAATGCGCTGGAAACAGTGAGGACGTTATTTGCAACGAAGTCGAGGGATTTTATAACGGCGGTTGACGAGAAAAACATTATTATTGTCAAGGAAGTTAAGGCGGGAGAGACGTATGAGGAGCTTCATAAGACAGCAAATGTTATTCTTGATATGCTGAATATGGAAGCGATGAGTATGGTGCATATTTCTTACGGAACGATTGTCAATGATATCAGAGAGGTTTCCAAGTCGTATAAGGAAGCGAAACTGGCACTGGAAGTAGGGAAGATTTTCTATAGTGATAAAAATGTGGTTGCTTACAGCAATTTAGGAATCGGCAGATTGATTTACCAGCTTCCGCTCCCACTTTGTCAGATGTTTATCAGGGAAATATTTGACGGCAAATCTCCGGATGAATTTGACGAGGAGACGCTAACTACGATTTATAAGTTCTTTGAGAACAGTCTCAATGTATCGGAGACGTCAAGACAGCTCTATATTCACAGAAATACGCTTGTTTACCGGCTGGATAAGCTGGAGAAGAGTACGGGGCTTGACCTTCGTGTTTTCGATGACGCGATTACATTTAAGATTGCGCTCATGGTTGTAAAATATATGAAGTATATGGAATCGAGAGAAAATTAATGATTAAGGAGTTCTTATGATAATCTTGGAAAATGTCAGCAAGACATATTCAACCGGTGTTCCGGCACTGGAGGATATTAATTTGCGTGTAGAAAAAGGAGAATTTGTATTTATTGTCGGAAACAGCGGTTCCGGTAAATCGACGTTAATTAAACTGCTTTTGAAGGAACTGGAGCCAAGCGAGGGGAAAATATATGTCAACAAACGTTTTTTAAATAAAATTACCAGAAGGAAACTTCCGCAGCTTAGAAGGGATATCGGAGTTGTGTTTCAGGATTTCCGTCTGTTGGAGGACAGAAATGTCTATGACAATGTGGCGTTTGCCATGAAAGTAGTAGAGGCGCCGAACCGGCTTATCAGAGGGCAGGTGCTTTCCATGCTTTCCATGGTCGGACTGCTGAATAAAAACGATACGTTTCCGAAGCAGATGTCCGGCGGCGAGCAGCAGAGAGTAGCAATCGCGAGGGCGCTTGTGAATAATCCGTCTATTCTTTTGTGCGATGAGCCTACAGGTAATCTGGACCCGGAAAATTCATGGGAGATTATGAAAGTATTGGAAGAGGCGAACAGAAGAGGAACTACCGTCGTGGTCGTTACACATAACATGGAGATTGTGGACGCGATGAAAAAGAGGACAGTGACTATGAACGGCGGTAAAATAATCAGTGATGTAAAGCAAGGTGGTGGATTATACTATGAAGATTAGTTCCGTGGGATACAGCGTCAGACAGGGATTTAAAAATATCCGCAGAAACAGAATGTTTTCGATTGCTTCCGTGGCAACTATTTCTGCATGTATATTTTTATTTGGAATATTTTTTGCAATGCTAATGAATTTTAGGAATATGTTTCAGGAATTTGAGAAAAATTTATGTGTCACCGTTTTTTTTGACGAGGGAATCACTGAGGAGCAGATTGCGCAGTTAGGCGAGCAGATTCGCGTCAGGGAGGAAGTGGACAACGTCCATTTTACTTCTGCGGAGGAAGCGTGGAATGACTATCAGATTGATTATTTTAAGGGATACGAGGAAGCGCGGGATACGTTCGGAGACGATAATCCGTTGATGGACAGTTCTTCTTATGAGATATATCTGAGTGACGCTTCAAAACAGGTGGCGCTTGTTGAGTTTCTGAATACTCTTGAGGGCATCCGTTCTGTATATTATTCGGCGTCAACGGCGGATAATCTCACGGATATAGCAGTGATTATCGGATATGTTTCTGTTGTTATTATCGCGATACTTCTTGCCGTGTCCGTATTCCTGATCAGTAACACGGTAGCAATCGGCGTTACGGTAAGAAAAGAAGAGATATCAATTATGAAGCTGATTGGAGCGACCGATTCGTTTGTGAAGGCGCCTTTCGTTGTAGAAGGTGTTACAATCGGACTGTTAGGCTCTTTAATACCGCTTTTAATTATTTATTTCGCGTACGAATATGTTGTTTCGTATGTTTCGTCGAGATTTGGTTTATTTGGGAATGCCTCATGGTTTTTGGGGGTAAACGACATATATATTTATCTGCTTCCGATAGCGGTTGTTTTAGGTATCGGTATCGGTTTTGTGGGAAGCCATATTACTCTTCGCAAGCATGTAAGAATTTAGAGGTGCGACTATGACAAAGGCATGTACAAGAAAAATCATTATGGTTTTGTGTATTATTCTGGTGTTGATGCCGACAATGGTTTATGCCAGTAATACCGGTACGAAGGGCGGTAATACGAAAGATGAAATTGATAAAGCGGAGACTCAGGAAAAAGAGCTGAAACAGCAGCTGGATGCAGTGCAGGCGACGATTGACGCTTTAAAGAGCGATATTGATGATGCCAACGAGTATCTTAACAGATTGGATAAGGAACTGGAAACGATAACAATAAATATTCTTGATTTAAATCAGAAAATTGATAAAAAAAATGAAGAGATTGTAATCACTACAGGAGAACTCCAGGATGCCCAGAATCAACAGGAACAGCAATATCAGTCAATGAAACTCCGAATTAAGTACATGTATGAGAACAGCAGAGTTTCCTATCTTGATGCGTTTATGGCAGCTTCGAGTCTTTCGGACATACTGCATCAGGCGGAATATTTTTCACAGATAACAAAATACGACAGAAATAAATTGGAAGAATATATTGATATTAAGAATAGGATTGCGGCATATAAAGTACAATTAGAAGAGGAAGAGCGTGACCTGGAAGATTTAAAGCGCAAGGCAGAGGGTGAGCAGAAAGCCGTCGAACTTCTTTTTGCGGCGAAGAATCAGGAAATGAAAGACATGGAGAAGGATAAGAAGGCATATGAAGCAAAACAGAAAGAAATTGAAGAAGATATTAAAAAACTGGATAATTTGATTGCCAATCTGACGAAACAGTATAATGCGGAGCAGCTTGCGAAAGCGAATGCAGTAGCGACGCAGGGCAATTTGTATTCCGGCAAGCTTTTGATATGGCCGTGTCCAAGCAGCAACAGAGTTACGTCGCATTTTTCGCCGAACCGTTTAGACCCGGTGCTTGGATATGTGCGTGCGCATAAGGGAACAGATATCGGAGCATCGACAGGAACTCCGGTTGTCGCGGCGGCAAGCGGACTTGTGACGGCAGCGGGATACAGTGACAGTATGGGAAATTATGTTGTTATCAGTCATGGTGACGGTATTACCACAAGATATTATCACAATTCCAGCCTTGCGGTCAGTGCAGGTCAGGCGGTGACTGCAGGTCAGGTAATCAGTTATGTGGGAGCAACCGGATGGGTAACGGGTCCGCATCTGCATTTTGAGGTGCGTATCAATGACGAAGCGGTTGATGCAATGCAGTTCTATTAAAAGAAATCAGAGGTAACAAAGTAGATGGAAGAAGATAACAGAACATATCAAAAAGGGATTTTGCTGGGCGTACTTTCTACATTAATGTTGGTTTTGATACTGGCGGGTGTCGGAATCGGAGTCGGTGTTATAGATTTGGGACTTTACCGGCAGCCGGCAGAATATCCGATGGATTTGGCAGCGGACAATCTTGATGTTGATGATGATTTTACGACAACTGCCATAAAGAAGATTAATTATGTCATGAAAGTCATGGAGATGTATTATCTGGAAGAATATGACGAGGAAGCAATGATAGACGGAATGCTGATGGGGATGCTGGCGGCAGTGGGAGACCCTTACACCGGCTATTATAACGAAGAAAGTTACAGCAGTTTAATGGAATCCAGCGAAGGTATTTATTATGGAATCGGTGTGGTTGTTTCCCAGAATATAGAAACGGGAGAGGTTTATGTCGTAAATCCGTACGACGACTGTCCGGGCGCGGAGGCGGGAATGCTTCCGGGAGATATTATTTATAAAGTGGCGGGAACGGAAGTAACCGGCATGGATTTAAATGAAGTCGTAGCGTTAATTCGCGGCGCAAAGGGTACAACCGTAGATGTGACCGTCCTGCATAAAAATTCTTCCGAATTGGTGGAACTGCAGGTGGAACGCAGAGAAATAGAAGTTCACACTGTAGAACATCAAGTGATGGAAAATAATATCGGATATCTTCAGATAACCCAGTTTGACGAAGTCACGCCTCAACAGTTTAAAGCGGCAATGAATGATTTGAAAGAGAACGGCATCGAAAGTCTGATTATTGATTTGCGGGATAACCCGGGGGGAAGCCTTGGCGCCGTTATTGAAGTACTTGATACGCTTCTTCCGAAGGGAACCTATACGTATCTCGTTGATAAAAAAGGAAATCGGGAGGAATATAAAGGAAGACGAAATGCCTCTTACAATTATCCGATGGTTGTGCTGGTAAATGAGAACAGTGCCAGCGCCTCGGAGTTGTTTACGGGTGCGATGCATGATTACGATAAAGCGACGATTGTGGGAACAACCACATTCGGAAAAGGCATTGTGCAGCAGATTTTTCCGCTCCGTGACGGAAGCGGTATGAAGGTTACGATGGCGAAATATTATACGCCAAACGGAGTCTGCATCCACAAGACGGGAATTGAGCCGGACGTGGTGGTCGAACTGGACGAGGGCGAATATCCGTCTATAATCGAGTACGAAGACGATGAACAGTGGCAGAAGGCCGTCGAGATTTTGATGGAAGAGATGGGAAAATAAAATTATTTAAAGTTCCACGGTGAATGGTGTTGAAATGTTTACAATACTTTTAATTGAGGATGACAATGCTCTGCGCGGCGGACTTGAATTTGACCTCGCGACAGAGGGATACAACGTGATTGCGGCCGAAAACGGAAGGAAGGCTATTGATAACATTCAAATTGCGGATATTGTTTTGATGGATGTAAATCTTCCCGATATGGAAGGGTTTGAACTTTGTCGTGTAATAAAAGAGCGCAGAAAAATTCCGGTGATTTTCCTTACCTGCCGCGACCTTGAATCAGATGAGATTAACGGCTTTAACTGTGGTGCGGATGATTATATCACAAAGCCTTTTTCACTCCCGGTTTTAAGGAAAAGGATTGCCGCCGTTCTGAAACGGTCCGTGCGTTTGGGGGACGTTTATTCAGACGATTTTCTTACAGTTGACTTTGACAGGCTGACAGCTTTGGCAGGAGGGAAAAACATTTCATTTACGCCAACGGAATACAATCTTCTGAAGATTTTTGTAAGCAGCAGGGGGAGCGTACTGACAAGGCAGATACTTCTTGAAAAGCTCTGGGACGACAGGGGTAATTTTGTAGACGAGCATACGCTTACCGTAAACATCAATCGAATCCGCGGTAAGATTGAGGATGAAAATCATAAATATATCAAAACGATTTATGGTATCGGCTATATTTGGAATGATGAAAATGATGATTGATAGTTGGATTAGTTCCGTTATAAGTATGATTTTTGTAATCGTAATTATTGGCATAATTATTTATTACCGCAGAAAGATTTCAGCCTTTTCAAAAGAATTGAGCCGTACTTTAGATGATATGATTGCCGGAAACAATCCGGATTTTAAAATTACCGGCGACACACTTGACGGGAAAATAAATGTGCGGCTGAAGCGTCTGTACGAAATTCTGAACGGTAAGACCCGGCAGTCCAGGCAGGATAAGGAAAAAATACAGTCGCTTGTTTCGGATATTTCCCATCAGGTAAAAACGCCTGCGGCAAATCTGAAAATGTATATGCAGATTCTGGCGCGGCGGGATATAGACGAGGAAAAACGCTGCGAATTTCTGGAACTCTCCCTTATTCAGGCAGAAAAGCTGGAATTTTTAATGCAGGCACTGGTAAAAATGTCGCGACTTGAAACAGGAATTATTTCCTTTAAAAAAGAAAAGATTTCCGTCGCAGAAATTATTGGGGAAAGTCTTGCACAGATGATTCATGCCGCGGAAAATAAAAATATCCGGGTGCAGGTAAATTGTCCTGACAGTTTTTTTGCGTCCTGCGATAAAAAATGGACGGCAGAAGCAGTGTTCAATATTCTGGACAACGCAGTAAAATATACTCCCGAAAATGGTTGTATCACTGTTTTGGCGGAAGCAAATGAGTTTTATACGCAGATAAAGATTAAAGACAGCGGCGCAGGGATTCCTGAAAGTGAACAGGCGGAAATTTTTGGCAGGTTCTACCGTTGTGAGAATGTGAAAGGTACAGAGGGGCTGGGGATTGGTTTGTTTCTTTCCCGCAATATCATTTCCGGGCAGGGAGGATTTATTATGGTAAAATCCGAACCGCCGGATGGTGCGGAATTTATTGTAAATATACCTTTAAAATAAGTTGAGGATTGTTTTTGGACAGTCCTCAACTTTATTTTTTCAAATTTATATGAAATTGAGACTTTTTTGTGACATTTGCAGTTTATACTGAAATTATGAAATATAGGAAAGGAACAATTATTAAAATGAATGTACTTAAAACAGAAAATCTGAAAAAATATTATGGCAGCGGAGACAGTCTCGTAAAAGCTCTGGACGGCGTTAATTTTTCCGTTGAGCAGGGTGAATTCGTGGCTGTTGTAGGAACGTCGGGAAGTGGTAAGTCTACGCTTCTAAATATGATGGGAGGGCTTGATAATCCTACATCCGGAAGCGTTAAAGTCGATGGAAGAGAAATTGCAGGAATGACCTCCGATGAGCTTACTGTTTTTCGGCGCAGGCAGATAGGTTTTGTATTTCAGAACTATAACCTGGTACCTATGTTGAATGTGTATGAGAACATCGTACTTCCAATTGCGCTGGATGGAAACAGGCCCGACAAAAACTTTATAGATGGTGTTGTGAAAATGCTGCATCTTGAGGATAAGCTGGAGCGTTTTCCCGGCAATCTTTCGGGAGGGCAGCAGCAGCGCGCCGCCATTGCGAGAGCAATTGCATTTAAACCTGCAATAATTCTGGCGGATGAACCGACCGGAAATCTTGACAGTAAAACAGGGCAGGAGGTTCTTGGGCTTTTGAAACAGACAGCGGAAAGATATGGTCAGACGCTTGTGATGATTACCCATAACCTTGAAATTGCACAGCTTGCAGACAGAATTGTCAGAATTGAGGATGGCAGGATTGTAGAAAGGAGCGCCTGAGAATGTTAAAAAATAACAATAGTGGAATTCTTTTCAGGCTTACGATGCGAAGTCTTGAAGCGGGAAAAATGAGGAACATTTTTATCATTATCACCGTCGCTCTTTCTGCGGCGCTTATTTCCGGTCTGGCAGGGTTTTCTGCCGCCATGAATAAAAGCGAAGAACGGGAGCTTGCAACTTTGCCGCAGGTAGTATACAGAGATTTGAATAATGAACAGATGCAAACTCTCAAAAGTGACGAACGCATCGAAGATATGGTGTTTTATAAAAACGGCAGCACAATGGAAATTGATAACTACACGATTCGTGCGTCGTATTATTCTGAGGATGGAGAGATAATCCGATATGCCCGTTCTATGATAACTGAGGGCAGATACCCTGAAGAAATGAACGAGGCGGCAGTGTCAAAAAACTACATGGAAAAAATAGGTAAAGAGCCGGTTATCGGAACGGAAATTTCCATCACATGGATGAGCGGTAATACCGAAAAATACATTGTCACAGGTTTCACCGATATTGTTTCTGAAAGTGCTTTCGATATTATGCTTTCGGAAGAATATGCAAAAAACGGCTTGGAACTGAAAGATTTCGCTTATATTGCCGCGGCGAGAATTGCCGGCGCAGAAAATATGGATAAACAGACCTTTTTAGATGAAATACGCAGTATAGGCGGTCAGTATGGCATGGCACGGCATCAAATCAGGGAAAACAGTCAATTTGTAACAACAATATCCGATATGAAAGTGGATGAAATGATTGCCGTTGTGGTTGTAAGCGCAGCAGTGCTGTTTGCCAGTGTGTTTGTTATATACAGTATTTTTTATATTTCTGTAACAGGAAGGATTCGCCAGTTCGGGCAGCTCCGTACAATTGGCATGACTTCCGTACAAATCAGGAAAAGCGTCCGGTATGAGGGATTTTTTCTCAGCATGACGGGAATTTTACTGGGAATTTTGGTGGGGACCGTGTTTGTGTATTTTATAGTTCCAAAAGGATTTCATTTCCCGGATATGGTCAAAATTTGGCTCTTAACAATAGCTGTAAATATGTTCACAGTTATGCTTTCCGTAAGTAAACCTGCCAAAATCGCGGCGGAGGCTTCCCCCATAGAGGCGGCAAAAATGAATGATTATTGCAAAGAAGTAAAAGGAAAATCCCGAGGAGAAAGAAAACTTACACCATTTGGTCTTGCAAAAATAAGTTCTGACAGCAATAAAAAGAAATCCACAATGACTGCTGTTTCGCTTGGTATAGGCGGGGTGTTTTTCATTATGGGAGCAACGCTGCTTGTATCTTACAATCAGGAGGAATATTCGCGCCAGGGAGAATATTTTTTCGGCGATTATGTGCTGGGTATATCCAATAATGCGGTACAGACTGCAGAACACGGTGTGGTAGATATTCAGCTTACAAAGCCTTTTTCAAAGGAACTTGAATCTGAGATTGCGGCTTTGAACGGAGTGAAAAAAATAACCCGGCGGGAACGGTTCGATTTAACGTATGAGTACAATAATTATCAGACAAGTGATTCTATCTGTTCCTTTGATAGAGAGGATGTCGGTATTCTTGAACAATACCGGCAGGAGGGAGAGGGCTTTGATTATGACAGAATGGTGCAGAACAAGGAAATAATAATTCTCGATAACAGTGTTGTCAAAGAGATATTCGGCTGGAAGTTCGAAGTTGGCAGTAAAGTTAAATTTAGATGGTATGACGGTCAATCTTATTGTGAGGATTATTTTACGGTGGGGGGAAGCGTTGCAGAGCTTTATAAGGACCAAGATGAAAGTGTGCGATTACTTGCGCTTAACACGGGTTGGTTTTTTATGCCGAAAGACCTTTTAAAGAATATGCTTCCTGAGGAATATGATTTCAGCAGCGAGTTTATTATTTCGGTGGAAGATTATAAAACAGATACCATAGTAAAAGAATTTGTTGAAAATGTTGCCGATGAAAATCCTTACCTTTCGGCAGATGCTTTTACGGACTATCTAAAACAAAATGAAATAAATTATGATACTTGGAAATGTGTGGTTTGGGGATTGTCGGCATTCATCGTCGGGTTTGCGTTAATCAATCTGATTAATACAATTGTATCTAACATAATGGAACGCAAAAAAGAATTTGCAATGCTTTGTTCCATTGGTATGAGCGGCAGCCAGCTCAGAAAAATGATTATCGGGGAGGGATTTATTCTTGCAGTAAAAAATATTGTCATTACCACTTTTTTCGGTACGTTGGCAGGATATATTCTCATATGGGGGATGCGGGAATGGGCGGCGCCATATCTGCACTGGCATTTTCCCGTTTGGTATCTGATGGGGTACATGGTTCTGGTTATGGCGGCTCCTGTGATTATTTCAGGAGTCATTATCAATATACTCGGTAGAAAATCTCTTGTGGAGAGACTGAGAGAGGGCGAATAGGCATCATCCTGTTTCATAAAAATCCTCCGGCTTCAAAAGCGAAGCCGGAGGATTTTTGTATCGTAATCAGACACATAAATCGAATATTTGTTCTGTACTTTTTTAATGAATAATGTTATACTATAAAGGCAATATTTTTGAAGAGGTTATTTGAATGGAACATTTTGAATTAGTGTCACAATACGCGCCTACAGGCGACCAGCCGCAGGCGATTGAAGAGTTAGTAAACGGTTTCAAAGAAGGCAACCAGTTTCAGACCCTTCTAGGGGTCACGGGTTCCGGTAAAACGTTCACGATGGCGAATGTCATACAGCAATTAAATAAACCAACGCTTGTCATCGCCCATAATAAGACTCTGGCAGCCCAGTTATACGGCGAATTTAAAGAATTTTTTCCGAAAAATGCAGTGGAGTATTTTGTGTCCTACTACGACTATTACCAGCCGGAAGCGTATGTACCTTCCACGGATACCTATATCGCAAAGGATTCATCAATTAACGACGAGATTGATAAGCTGCGTCATTCGGCAACGGCGGCGCTCTCAGAGCGCAACGATGTAATTATTGTTGCCAGCGTGTCCTGTATATACGGACTGGGTGCGCCGATTGACTATAAAGAGATGGT
Source organism: uncultured Lachnospiraceae bacterium (assembly GCA_910584325.1). Taxonomy (GTDB): domain Bacteria; phylum Bacillota; class Clostridia; order Lachnospirales; family Lachnospiraceae; genus MGBC120314. The sequence goes on from CAJTZH010000013.1 coordinate 22,861, forward strand.
GATTTCGTTAAGGCCGGGGATGGAAAAAGACCGGGACGAGTTAGTCCGTAAACTGATAGATATCCAGTACGACAGGAACGATATGGATTTTAAGCGCGGTACATTCCGCGTCAGAGGAGACGTTATCGAGATTTTTCCGGTGTATTCGGGTGATACGGCGTTTCGTATAGAGTTTTTCGGCGATGAGATTGACCGCATCTCGGAAGTGGATGTGTTAACGGGTGAGATAAAGAATTTTGTGGACCATGTGGCGGTTTTCCCGGGTTCCCATTATGTTGTTGCGCCGGAGAAGATGGAAGCGGCGATTGAGAATATTAAAGAAGAGCTGAAAGAGCGGATTGCTTATTTTAAAAGCGAGGACAAGCTGATTGAGGCGCAGCGAATTGAAGAACGCACGAATTTTGATATCGAAATGATGCGGGAGACCGGTTTTTGTTCGGGAATAGAGAACTATTCGCGGCATTTGTCGGGTCTGGAGCCGGGGGCGCCGCCATATACGCTGATGGATTATTTCCCTGAGGATTTTTTGATTATAGTTGACGAATCTCATATTACAATACCGCAGGTGCGGGGAATGTATGCCGGTGACCAGTCGCGAAAGAGCACTCTGGTAGATTACGGGTTCCGCCTTCCTTCCGCGAAGGATAACCGTCCGCTGGAGTTTTCAGAGTTCGAATCGAAAATCAGTCAGATGCTGTTTGTATCGGCAACACCGTCCCAATATGAAGGTGAACACGAACTGATGCGCGTAGAGCAGATTATCCGTCCGACGGGACTTCTTGACCCGTTGATTACCGTTGTTCCCGTTGAGGGTCAGATTGACCATCTTATCTCGGAAGTCAATAAGGAGACGGCAAAGAAGAACAAAATACTGATAACCACTTTGACGAAGAAAATGGCGGAAGATTTAACGCAGTACATGAAAGAACTGGGAATCCGTGTGAAATATCTTCATTCTGATGTGGATACGCTGGAGCGGGCAAAGATTATCCGTGATATGAGAATGGACGTTTTCGATGTTCTTGTAGGAATTAATCTTTTGCGGGAGGGACTGGATATTCCGGAAATTACGCTGGTGGCGATTTTGGATGCGGATAAGGAAGGCTTCTTGCGTTCTGAGACGTCGCTGATACAGACGGTCGGACGTGCCGCGCGTAACGTAGACGGGCACGTTATTATGTACGCGGATACGATTACGGATTCGATGCAGAGAGCGATTGACGAGACGAACCGGAGAAGGGAAATTCAGCAGAAGTATAACGAAGATAACGGAATTACGCCTGCCACGGTTCAAAAGGCGGTACGGGATTTAATCAGTATTTCCAAAGCTGCGGACGCAGTGAAAGATGATGAGAAAGATTTAGAATCCATGAGCAAAAAAGAATTGGAGAAACTTGCGGCGGAGATTGAAAAGAAGATGCACAGGGCGGCTGCGGAACTGGATTTTGAGACGGCGGCAGACCTGCGCGACAGGATGATAGAAGTAAAAAAACAGCTTCAGGAGCTATAAGGAAAAGGTAGAGAAATGGCAAAGCAGAAAATAGAGTATGATAAAAGCAGGCAATTTATTCGAATCAGAGGGGCAAACGAACATAATCTGAAGGATTTGTCAGTTGATATTCCGCGTAATGAACTGGTTGTTCTGACAGGACTCAGCGGTTCCGGAAAATCATCGCTGGCATTTGACACGATTTACGCAGAGGGGCAGAGGCGGTATATGGAGTCGCTTTCCTCCTATGCGAGAATGTTTTTGGGGCAGATGGAGAAACCAAACGTCGAGAGTATTGAAGGGCTTTCTCCGGCAATTTCGATTGACCAGAAATCTACAAACCGTAATCCTCGTTCTACTGTGGGGACGGTGACTGAGATTTATGATTATATGCGTCTTTTGTATGCGCGAATCGGGATTCCGCATTGTCCGAACTGCGGAAGGGAGATTAAGAAGCAGACGATAGACCAGATTGTAGACCAGCTGATGGCGCTGCCGGAGCGTACCAGGATACAACTGATGGCACCGGTGGTGCGTGGTAGAAAGGGCGAACACGCAAAATTATTTGAACAGGTCAAGAGAAGCGGATTTGTACGTGTGCGTGTTGACGATAATATTTACGAGCTGTCGGAAGAGATTAAACTGGACAAAAATAGAAAACACAATATTGACGTGATTGTAGACAGAGTTGCAATTAAGGAAGGAATTGAGAGACGGCTTACTGACTCTATCGAAACGATTATGAAACTTGCCGAGGGTCAGATGGTGGTGGATGTCGTTGACGGAAAGGAGCTGAATTTCAGCCAGAGTTTTGCCTGTCCGGACTGCGGTATCAGTGTTTCTGAAGTGGAGCCGAGAAGTTTTTCATTTAACAATCCGTTCGGAGCCTGCCCGGAATGTTTTGGTCTGGGATATAAGATGGAGTTTGATATCAGGCTGATGATACCGGATGAGACATTGAGTATTGATGACGGCGCCATTGTCGTTATGGGGTGGCAGTCTGTAACCGATAAGGGAAGTTACACAAGAGCGGTTATGGAAGCGCTTGCAAACGAGTATCAGTTTTCGCTTGCCACACCGTTTGGCGAGTATCCGCCGCAGATCCGCAATCTGATTATTCACGGAACAGACGGACGCCCGGTCAAGGTACACTACAAAGGACAGCGTGGAGAAGGCGTATATGACGTTACTTTTGAGGGGTTAATCCGCAATGTCGAACGCCGGTACCGCGAGACTGCTTCTGATGGAACAAAGCAGGAATATGAGTCATTTATGCGGATTACGCCGTGCAAGGAGTGTAAAGGGAAACGTTTGAAGAAGGATTCCCTTGCGGTAACGGTAGCAGATAAAAACATTTATGATATGACAGTAATGTCAATTCGTAATTTAGCGTCATTTTTAAATGATTTGGAACTTACGAAGAGGCAGGAAGTCATTGGAGGGCAGATTCTCAAAGAGATTAGGGGAAGAATCGGTTTTTTGATGGATGTGGGACTGGATTATTTGAGTCTTGCCAGAGCGACAGGTACACTGTCCGGAGGCGAGGCACAGCGTATCCGTCTCGCGACTCAGATTGGCTCGGGGCTGGTCGGCGTTGCGTATATTCTGGACGAGCCGAGTATCGGTCTTCATCAGCGGGATAACGATAAGCTGCTCAATACACTGACACATTTGCGAGACCTCGGAAATACGCTGATTGTGGTGGAGCATGATGAAGATACTATGCTGGCGGCGGATTACATTGTCGATATCGGACCTGGAGCGGGCGAACACGGCGGAAAAGTCGTGGCAACGGGCACGGCGCGGGAGATTATGGATAATCCTGATTCTGTTACCGGTGCGTATTTGAGCGGTAAGATTAAAATACCTGTGCCGAAGCAGAGAAGAAAACCGGCAGGATTTATTAAAGTCCGCGGCGCAAGGGAGAATAATTTAAAAAATATTGATGTGGAGATTCCGCTGGGAGTGTTTACCTGTGTGACAGGCGTTTCCGGATCGGGTAAGAGTTCGCTTGTCAATGAGATAGTCTATAAGCATCTGGTGAAAGACCTGAACAGGGCAAGGACGATTGCAGGTGACCATGACGGCATCGACGGTATTGAACAGCTTGATAAAGTGATTGCCATCGACCAGTCGCCTATCGGAAGAACACCGCGCTCCAATCCGGCGACTTATACGGGTGTATTTGACCAGATTCGTGATTTGTTTGCCGGTACAGTGGATGCCAAGACAAGGGGGTATCAAAAAGGAAGATTTTCTTTCAACGTCAAAGGCGGCAGGTGTGAAGCCTGTTCGGGCGACGGAATTATTAAGATTGAGATGCACTTCCTGCCGGATGTATATGTGCCTTGCGAGGTCTGCCAGGGTAAGCGTTATAACCGGGAAACGCTGGAAGTAAAATATAAAGATAAAAGTATTTTTGATGTGCTGGATATGACGGTGGAGGAAGCGGTAAAATTTTTTGAAAACGTACCGTCTGTAAAGCGCAAAATTGAGACGTTAAACGACGTAGGACTGTCCTATATCAAACTGGGTCAGCCGTCTACGGAATTATCCGGCGGTGAGGCGCAGCGGATTAAACTTGCCACGGAACTAAGTAAGCGCAGTACGGGAAAAACAATATATATTCTGGACGAACCGACTACGGGGCTGCATTTTGCTGATGTTCATAAACTGGTGGAAATCTTGCAGAAACTGGCGGAAGGCGGGAATACGGTTGTGGTCATCGAACATAATCTGGATGTAATTAAGACGGCAGATTATATTATCGATATGGGACCGGAAGGCGGAGACCGCGGGGGAACGGTCATTGCCAAAGGAACACCGGAGGAGATAGCAAAAGTAAAAAAATCTTATACCGGACAATATTTAAAGAAATATTTGGATAAGTGATTGTTGTAATCCAAAGTTTCATGTATAATAAAACATTATGCGTTATTTAAAGGAGCAGCCCAATGAGTAAATATGCAGTTGTCATGCCGGCGGCAAACGAGGAGAAAACAATTGAATCTACCATAGAAAGCATTATGGCGTACGACGGTGAACCGCTGCACTTATATATTGTCATTGACAAATATTCCAAAGATGCGACGGAGGAAATTATCCGCAACGCCATGAAGATGTATGACAGACTTCATCTTGTGTTTTATAAAGAGGCAAGAGGTGTTGCCACCTGCTATTTATATGGTTTCAAGGTTGCCATTGAGGAAGGTGCGGATTTTATTATTGAGATGGACGCCGGAGGAAGTCATAATGTGGCGGATTTGTCCAAGTTTATTGAAAAATTGAAAGAAGGCTATGACTGTGTCTGGGGCTCCCGTTTCATGAAGGGCGGCGGTGTAAAGGATTTGCCTGCCTACCGTTTATTTTTAAGCAGGGGAGGTACGCTGCTTTCCAATATTGTTCTCGGAACACGCTTAAAAGATATGACAAGCGGATATGAGGCGTTTCGTGCCGATGTGTTAAAAGGGCTTGATTTGGATAAATTTTTATCGACGGGACATATGTATCAGACGGAAATGCGCTACTATTGCAGAAACGAGAAATCAGTGGAAGTGCCTATCGTATATGTTGGTTCCGATACCGGGCTGAAGTTCAAATCTGTCACGGAAGCATTGGATATTCTGTTTCGTTTGAGACAGTATGAGAAATTGGTACGGAAAGAAAAGGGAGAACCGGATGAAGGTTAAGTTTTTGATATTAGGCGCGGGAGCAGCGGGCTTAACGTTTGCCAGTGTATTGAAAAAGCAGGGAGTGACGGATTTCCTTGTTTTGGAGAAGGAAACGGAGGCAGGCGGGCTTTGCAGGAGCCGTATGGTAGACGGCAGTGAGCTTGATATCGGCGGAGGACATTTTCTGGATGTAAGAAGACCGGAAGTCGTTGATTTTATATTTGAATATATGCCGCGGGATGAATGGAATGTGTTTGAACGTGATTCCCGCATTGAAATTCACGGAACACAGATAGGACATCCTTTTGAGGCGAATATCTGGCAGCTGCCAAGAGAACTGCAGCAGATGTATCTGGCATCAATAAAAGAAGCAGGATGTAATAACGGTGTTCAACAGCCATTTAAGTTTACGGAATGGCTTCGCTGGAAACTTGGGGACGCCATAACGGATAACTATATGCTGCCCTACAACCGCAAGCTGTATGGAGATAATCTCGATAAGCTGGGAACGTACTGGCTGGAGAAGCTTCCGAATGTTTCCTATGAAGAGACGCTTTTAAGCTGCCGGGAGCGCAAACCGTACGGAACACAGCCGGGACACGCGCAATTTTATTATCCGAAACGGTATGGGTTTGGAGAAGTGTTCCGCAGAATGGCGGCAGAGCTGGGAGAGCGGATTTTATATGATACGCCGGTCACAAAGCTCAATGTGGAAACAAGAACGGTTAATGATATATATGAAGCGGAATATATTATATTGACTGTTCCATGGACCAATGTTGACAGGTTAGAGGGAATGCCGGAAGAGATTTTGGCACAGCGCTCAAAGTTATTGCACACGTCGGTTTATGTGGATTATTTTGCAGAGAAGGCAGATACAAAAGCGCACTGGATTTATTATCCGGATGAGCAAACGGTATATCACCGTATTTTGTTCCGGCAGAATTTTCTTGAACATGCAAAGGGATTTTGGACGGAAACGAGAGCGCAGCGAAGGGAAAAATCGGAATTTTGTTCGGAGTATTCGTATAAAAACGACTATGCGTATCCGTTAAATACGATAGGTAAGAACGAAGCAGTTTCCCAAATTTTGGATTTTTGCAAAAAAAACCAGATAACCGGTCTGGGAAGATGGGGAGAATGGCAGCATTTTAACGCCGATGTGGTAATTTCGCGTTCCATACGGTTAGCAAAACAATATAGTACAGTTTAATAATTTTTTTTGCTATAAATGCTCTGACACTTGACAAATATTCAATCCGATAGTATTATTTGTTATCAAAAGCCGACAAGGCAAAGGAGGAATATTTATGAGAAAGAGTTTTAAAAAGGCAGTGTCACTTGCGGTTGCAGCAATGATGACATTGACAATGGCTGCATGCGGCAGTCCAAGTACATCAAACGACCCGACGCAGAATGCCGGTACAACGGCAGCGGGTGCAACAGAAAATTCCGGTACAACAGCGGCAGGAGGAACAGAAAAATCTACATTTAAAATTGGTATTATCGGACCGTTGACAGGCGATGCGGCAATCTATGGCGAGAATGTAGTAAACGCAGCGCAGATTGCGGTTGATGAAATTAATGCGGCAGGCGGTGTAAACGGTTTTATGCTGGAGATTAACGCCCAGGATGACGAGCATGATGCGGAGAAGTCCGTTAATGCCTATAATTCTGTAAAGGACTGGGGCGCTCAGATGATTCTCGGAAGTGTTACTTCCGTACCTTGTATCGCGGTAACAGAGAAGACAAAGGCTGATAATATGTTCCAGCTCACACCTTCCGGTTCTGCAGTAGAATGCGCGAAGTATGCAAATAACTTCCGTGTATGTTTCTCCGACCCTGACCAGGGCGCGGCAAGTGCAAGATATATCGGTGAAAATAATCTCGGAACAAAAGTTGCTGTAATTTATGACAGTTCAACTGTTTATTCAACAGGTATTTACGAGAGTTTCGTACAGGGCGCGGCAAATCAGAAGTTTGAAATTGTTGCGGCAGAGGCATTTACTGCGGACAACGCAACAGATTTCTCCGTACAGCTTCAGAAGGCAAAGGATTCAGGCGCGGATCTTGTATTCCTTCCGATTTATTATCAGGCTGCTTCTCTGATTCTGGCGCAGGCAAACAGTATGGGATATGCGCCTGTATTCTTTGGCGTTGACGGTATGGACGGAATTCTTAGTGTTGAGAATTTTGACAAGTCTCTGGCAGAGGGCGTTATGTTATTAACACCGTTTGCGGCTGACGCGAAAGATGATTTGACGGTGAAGTTTGTTACGACATATCAGCAGAGACATAACAACGCAATTCCGAACCAGTTTGCAGCCGATGCATACGACGGAGTTTACGCGCTGAAGGCAGCTCTTGAGAAAGCAGGTGCGACACCGGATATGAGTGTATCAGACCTTTGTGAGGCGCTGAAAAAGGCAATGCTTGAAATCAGTATCGACGGTCTGACCGGCGCAGGCATCACATGGAATGAAGCAGGCGAACCAAATAAAGAGCCTAAGGCAGTTAAGATTGTTGACGGTGTTTATGTGTCAATGGATTAATTTTTGAGCTGAAGGGGGTTACCGTAAAGGTAGCCTCCTTTTTTCGTTGAATCAGGAAATATTAATCTTGCCTGAAAGCGTGCAATCTGATATACTTTTAGAAGTATTTTCGGTAAATTCGTATGTTTATTGATATAAAGGGAGGAAGTTATGAGTTTTATTACGTATTTGATTAACGGTATCAGTCTGGGAAGCGTATACGCGCTGATTGCGCTGGGATATACCATGGTTTACGGTATTGCGAAGATGTTGAATTTTGCTCATGGCGACGTCATTATGATTGGCGCGTTTACAACATATTCGCTGTGCAGTACCATGGGTCTTCCACCGGTTGTGGGCGTGGCTGCGTCCGTAATTGTATGTACAGTACTCGGCATCCTGATTGAGAAGATTGCATATAAGCCTTTAAGGAAGGCATCTTCACCACTGGCTGTTCTGATTACGGCAATCGGCGTCAGTTATCTGTTGCAGAATTTAGCGCTTTTGATGTTCGGCGCTAACGCAAAGAGTTTCACGTCCGTGGTATCGGTGGCGCCGCTAACGCTTGCGGGAGGGCAGATTAAGATTTCCGGTGAAACGATAGTAACCATTTTAAGCTGTATTTTTATTATGATACTGTTGATGTTGTTTATTAATAAGACAAAGGCAGGACAAGGTATGCTAGCAGTTGCTGAGGATAAAGGCGCGGCGCAGCTTATGGGTATTAACGTCAATGCTACAATCAGTCTGACATTTGCCATTGGTTCGGCGCTGGCTGCCATTGCAGGCGTGCTCTTGTGTTCTGCGTATCCGTCGCTGACTCCGTATACAGGTTCTATGCCGGGTATTAAGGCGTTTGTTGCAGCCGTATTTGGCGGTATCGGTTCCATTCCGGGAGCATTTATCGGCGGTATTTTGCTAGGAATTATTGAAATTTTAGGCAAGGCATATATTTCGTCACAAATGGCGGACGCGATAGTGTTTGGCGTGTTGATTGTGGTGCTGCTTGTGAAACCGACGGGGCTTCTCGGGAAAAATATACAGGAAAAGGTCTAAGGGGGCGATTACGATATGAAAAAGTTTAAACTTTCAAAAACGTTGAAAAGCAGTCTGCTGACATACGGCTTGGTTATTTTCGCGTATGTTTTAATGCAGATTTTGATATCAGGCGGACATGTCAGCAGCCTTATGCAGGGTCTTCTGGTGCCGCTTTGTGTTTATGCAATACTAGCGGTGTCGCTGAACCTTACGGTTGGTATTCTCGGTGAATTAAGTCTTGGTCATGCCGGTTTTATGTGTGTCGGAGCATTTGCGAGTGCATTTTTTTCCAAATGCGTACAGGATAGTATTGAAAATTCATTTATCCGTTTTACGCTGGCAATCATGATCGGTGCGTTGGCTGCGGGAGCCGCAGGAATTATCATCGGAATCCCGGTGCTTCGTCTGAAAGGGGATTACCTTGCCATTGTTACGCTGGCATTTGGTGAAATTATAAAGAATCTTGTCAACATCCTTTATGTGGGAAAAGACGAGAGCGGATTTCATATTTCATTTAAAAGTTCGCTTGATTTGAATATGAGTCCCAACGGCGTGCAGATTATAAAAGGTGCGCAGGGAATTACCGGTACGCCCAACGATTCCACATTTACTATAGGAATTGTTTTATTGCTGATTACATTATTTATTGTATTGAATTTGATTCATTCCAGAGACGGACGTGCGATTATGGCGATACGTGACAATGTAATTGCGGCAGAATCCGTGGGAATTAACATAACAAAATATAAATTAATGGCTTTTTCTGTGTCAGCGGCGCTCGCAGGCGTTGCGGGCGTACTGTATGCCCATAATATCTCAACCTTAACGGCGCTTCCGAAGAATTTCGGATACAATATGTCCATTTTGATTCTGGTGTTTGTGGTTTTGGGCGGAATAGGAAATATCAGAGGCTCCATTATTTCCGCGGTAGTATTAACACTGCTTCCAGAGCTGCTCAGGGGACTGAATAATTATCGTATGCTCATTTATGCCGTTGTTCTGATTGTAATGATGCTGTTTAACTGGGCTCCGGCATGTATTGGGTGGAGAGAGAAGATTTTTGGCGGATTAAGAAAGAAAAAAAACACAAAGGAGGCTGCATGATATGGCAATGTTAGAAGTTAAGAATTTAGGCATTTCCTTCGGCGGACTCCGTGCGGTGGATGAATTTAACATTCAGATTGAGGAAGGACAGTTGTACGGACTGATTGGACCAAACGGCGCAGGTAAAACAACGATTTTTAATCTCCTTACAGGCGTTTATAAGCCGACGGACGGTTCGATTCATCTTGACGGAAACGATATAACGAGGAAAAGGACAATTGATATTAACCGCGCAGGCGTGGCGAGAACATTTCAGAATATTCGTCTGTTTAAGGAATTAACGGTTGCGGAGAATGTAAAGGTGGGACTTCATAATCACCTGCATTATAATACATTTGAGGGAATATTTCGTCTGCCGAAGTATTACAAAATAGAAAAGCAGATGACAAAGGAAGCGCTGGAGCTTTTGAAAGTGTTTGAGCTGGATGCGGACATGGATACGCTTGCTGAAAATCTTCCATACGGAAAACAGAGAAAGCTGGAGATTGCGCGGGCGCTTGCGACAAAGCCAAAGCTGCTTTTGCTGGATGAGCCTGCCGCGGGCATGAATCCGAATGAAACCATAGAATTGATGAAGACAATCCAGTTTGTGCGGGAGCATTTTAAGATGACAATTCTTTTGATTGAACATGATATGAAGCTTGTATCGGGAATTTGTGAGGAATTGACGGTGCTGAATTTCGGAAAGGTTCTGGCGCAGGGCAAAACAACGGATGTGCTGAACAATCCGGAAGTTATTAAAGCATATCTGGGAGAATAGGAGGAACATATCATGGCAATGCTTGAAGTGAAGAATCTGGAAGTATATTATGGCATGATTCAGGCAATCAAGGGAATTTCGCTTACGGTAAACCAGGGTGAGGTGATTGCTCTGATAGGAGCCAACGGCGCGGGAAAGACGACAACACTGCATACGATTTCCGGTCTGATTTCACCGAAAAACGGTTCCGTATTGTTTGAAGGCGTAGAGATTACCAAGGTTTTGGCGCATAAAATAGTGTCTATGGGAATGGCGCATGTTCCTGAAGGGAGAAGAGTTTTCGCGAATCTGACTGTTTATCAGAATCTGAAAATGGGCGCTTATACAAGAAAAGATTCGAAGGAAGTTGAGGAAACGCTTAGTACGGTGTATAAGAGGTTTCCAAGGCTGGAAGAGCGAAGAAATCAGATTGCGGGAACGCTTTCGGGCGGCGAGCAGCAAATGCTTGCGATGGGGCGTGCACTGATGTCCCGGCCGAAGATTATTTTGATGGACGAACCGTCTATGGGGTTATCGCCGATTTTTGTTAATGAAATATTTGATATTGTCAAAGAAATATCGGCAGGCGGAACGACAGTGCTTCTGGTGGAACAGAATGCGAAGAAAGCGCTATCAATCGCGGACAGAGCGTATGTTTTGGAAACGGGAAATATTGTTCTGGAAGGAAAAGCGGACGAACTGCTGAATAACGATTCTGTTAAAAAAGCATATCTGGGAGAATAAAGCAGAGAAATTGCAAAGCAATTTCCTGTTAAATTAAAAAGAGCTGCTGTGTATTACGATATACGGCAGCTCTTTTTCTCTAATATCCGTAATATTTCTGCATCATTTCCTGAAGCTGCGCCATAACCTCCGGTTCCTTCATCAGAGAAATCATACCGAGGAAAATGACACCTGATAAGAAAATGGCGATTCCGCCAAACGTGATACCAAGCACATTGTGCAGATTAAATTTTTCGTAATTGATCCGGGAAATGATACCAAGAGTAATGCTGCCGATACCCAGTAAAATGCCGGGGAAAATGGCAGTGCAGCCGATGATTGCCAAAATACCCGCTATTAGGGAAAACAGAGCAAATCTGTCTCTGCCGGCAGGAGTGCTTCCCGGTGTGCTTTGTTGTTCATAATATTGATTTTCCATAAGTAACTCCTCAATTAAATAGATATTGTGTTATACGATTCGCGTGATAAACGCTCTGATTAATAAGTATTGTTTGCCGAATTACCCAAGCTTTGGGCAATTCGGCATCAACAACTTAAAATCAGAGTTTATCACCCGAATCGTATAACGTATATTTCCATTTTATCACAATCCAAGCCTTGCGACAATTCGAATAATCAATTATAATAGATATTTGTAAGTTATAGAAACAAGAAGTTGAGGTTGTTATGGATATTATTAAGAAAATAGCTGAGGAATTAAATATTAAAGTGCCGCAGGCAGACGCGGCGGTTAAACTGATTGACGAGGGAAATACGATTCCTTTTATCGCGCGTTACAGAAAGGAAGTAACCGGTTCGCTAAATGACGAAGTTTTGCGGAATCTGGACGAGCGCCTCAAATATCTGCGTGGGTTGGAAGAGAGGAAAGAAGCTGTACTTGCAAGCATTGAAGAGCAGGGAGCTTTGACGGAGGAATTGCGGGAACAGATTTTAAAAGCGGAAACGATGGTTCTGGTGGAGGACTTATACAGACCATATAAACCGAAGAGACGGACAAGGGCGACTGTTGCCAAGGAGAAGGGGCTGGAGCCTTTTGCCGATTATATTATGCTGCAGATGGCAGGCGAGCCGCTTTCGGTAACGGCAAAAGCATATTTGTCGGAAGAGAAGGAAGTTCTTACGGAGCAGGATGCTATAAACGGCGCGGGAGACATTATTGCGGAGAGGATTTCCGACGAGGCAGACTACAGAACATATATCAGAAATGTGACTATGCGGGAGGGAACGCTTACAAGTACGGCAAAAAACAAAGAAGAACAGAGCGTTTACGAAATGTATTATGAATTCGAGGAGGGGATTCATAAGATGGCGGGGCATCGTGTTCTTGCGATTAACCGCGGCGAGAATGAAAAAATTCTGACAGTGAAGATTGTAGCTCCGGTTGAGAAAATATTGGGTTATCTGGAGAAGAAGATTATTGTCAGAGAGAATCCGTATACAACCGCAATGATAAAAGAAACGATAGCGGACAGTTATGAGCGGCTGATAGCGCCGGCGATTGAACGTGAAATCCGCAATGAGCTGACGGAGCGCGCGGAGGAAGGCGCAATGAAGGTGTTCGGTAAAAACCTTGAGCAGATACTGATGCAGCCACCGATTGCGGGAAGAGTTGTGTTGGGCTGGGACCCGGCTTTTCGGACGGGCTGTAAGCTCGCGGTCGTTGACCCGACGGGAAAAGTTCTTGATACCAAGGTAATTTATCCGACGATGCCGCACAATAAAGTGAAGGAATCAAAGGAAGAACTGAAGAAATTAATTCAAAAATATAATGTTTCCCTGATTTCTGTGGGAAACGGAACGGCTTCGAGAGAATCAGAGCAGGTGATTGTAGAGCTGTTAAAGGAACTGGACAGAAAGGTTGAGTACATTATCGTAAGTGAGGCGGGCGCATCCGTGTATTCGGCCAGTAAGCTCGCCACAGAGGAGTTCCCTGATTTTGACGTGGCGCAGCGAAGCGCGGTATCGATTGCAAGGAGATTGCAGGACCCGCTGGCGGAACTGGTTAAAATTGATCCGAAATCCATCGGCGTCGGCCAGTATCAGCATGATATGAATCAGAAGAAACTGTCGGAAACGTTGACAGATGTGGTGGAAGACTGCGTGAATAAAGTGGGCGTTGATTTGAATACGGCGTCTGCGTCCCTTTTGGAATATATAGCGGGTGTCTCTAAGGTCATCGCGAGAAATATTGTTGATTACAGGGAGACAAACGGACGGTTTACAAACAGGAAGCAGCTGCTTAAAGTGGCGAAGCTGGGACCGAAAGCATATGAGCAGTGCGCAGGGTTTATGAGAATACAAAACGGAGATAATCCGCTGGACGCAACGAGCGTCCACCCGGAAAGTTATGAGGCGGCGGCAGGGCTTCTTACCATGCTGGGTTATAATTTGGAGTCTATTACCAACGGAGAACTTGCAGGTCTGGCGAAGAAGGTAAAAGATATTAAAAAGACGGCAGAGGAACTTGGCGTCGGTGAAATCACGCTTGCGGATATTGTAAAAGAACTGGAAAAACCGGCGAGAGACCCGAGAGACGAGATGCCAAAGCCGATTTTGCGCACCGATGTCATGGAAATGAAAGATTTACAGCCGGGTATGGTGCTAAAAGGAACGGTCAGAAACGTAATTGACTTTGGCGTGTTTGTCGATATCGGCGTTCATCAGGACGGACTGGTACATATTTCACAGCTTACAAAGCGGTATGTGAAACATCCGCTTGATGTCGTGAGTGTGGGTGACGTTGTGGAAGTAAAGGTTCTGAGCGTGGACTTGAACAGACAGAGAATACAGCTTACGATGATTATGGAGGAATAAGTCAAAGCGATGGTTACATTTCAAGTGTCGATAACAAGTAAAGATATGTTTGATTATAATGTTTATCATAATTACAGGAATTTTCAGGGGATTATCAGTCTCATTCTGGGGATTGTCATGCTTGTGGTGAGTTTCATGGCGTTCAGAGCGGACGGGAATATCAGCTATATTCTGATTACGGGATTCTTGGGATTATTTTTCACGGTGATTACGCCAATGCGCATCTATTTCAAATCGGTACAGCAGGTGAAGCTGACGCCGTCCTTTCAAAAACCGATACAATACACGCTGTCGGAAGAAGAACTGATAATCGAGCAGGACGGAGCGAAAGCCGTTCTTCCGTTTTCGGAAATGTATAAAGCAGTTGATACGGGAAAATCCATCGTACTGTATGTGAGCAGTCTGAGGGCATATATTTTTCCCAAAAGAGAGTTGGGTGAGCTGCAGCAGCAGGTGGTTGGAATTATTAAAAATTCCGGTATTAAGAAAATGAAATTGTAAATTTGTCGGAGCGGTTATGCAGATATTTGAAACATTGAAACCAGAAGAAACGCTGAAACTGGGAAGAAAACTGGGAGAGCATGTAAAGGCGGGAACGGTGATTTCTTTGACGGGTGATTTGGGCGTAGGAAAAACAGTATTTACACAAGGATTTGCACAAGGTCTGGGGATAACGGAGTGTGTCAACAGTCCGACATTTACAATTGTGCAGGTATATGATGACGGAAGACTTCCGTTTTATCATTTTGATGTGTATCGTATCGCGGATGCTGAAGAACTGGACGAGATAGGGTATGCGGAATATTTTTATGGTGAAGGCGTATGTGTTGTCGAGTGGGCAAACCGGATTTCGGAGATAATGCCAAAGGACCATATGGTTGTTATGATAGAAAAAGATTTGGAAAAGGGATTTGATTACAGAAAAATCACGATTTCGGGAGGCGGTTCGGATGAAGATTTTGGCGATTGAGAGTTCTTCCATGGTGGCTTCCGCCGCTATTATTTCGGAAGAGACGGTCTTGGCGGAATATACGGTAAATCATAAAAAAACACATTCACAGACGCTGCTTTCCATGATTGACGAAATTGTTATGATGACAGAAACGCATTTGGCGGAAATTGACGCGATTGCGGTGTCGGGAGGACCCGGTTCTTATACAGGACTTCGTATCGGTTCGGCAACAGCAAAAGGTTTGGGGCTGGCTCTTTGCAAACCGTTAATTCATGTTCCGACAATGGACGCGATGGCGTGTAATTTTTTTGGCACGGATAAACTGGTCTGTCCGATAATGGATGCAAGAAGGCAGCAGGTGTATTACGGATTTTATCACTGCGCGGATAAGCTGAAAGTTGTGGAGCAGCAAAATATTGCGTTAATCGGTGAGGTTGTGGATAAATTAAATTCTCTGGGAGAAGAGGTTGTTTTTCTTGGGGACGCAGTCGGCCTGCATGAAAATTTTTTTACGGAATATTTAAAAGTATCGTTCTGCACTGCACCGGCGCATTTGAACCGCAGCAAAGCGGCTTCTGTAGGGTATCTTGGAATGCAGTATTTTAAGGAAGGCAAAATACAGGATGCGAAAGAGCATTTACCGGATTATTTAAGAGCATCCCAGGCAGAGCGTGAATTGCAGGAAAAATTACAGTCGGGTAAAGGAAATTAGTATGGTGATTCGGCGTATGAAAGAGGAAGACGCGCCGCGCGTGGCTTTAATTGAGGCTGATAATTTTTCCGTTCCGTGGTCAGAAAAGTCGTTTCGGGAGGCGGCGGCCAAAGCAGATACGATTTATGTGATAGCGGAAGAGGACGGAGAGATTCTGGGTTATGCCGGCGCGTGGTGTGTGTTTGGAGAAGCGGATATCACGAATGTGTGTGTCAGGAAAGACTGCCGTAGAAAAGGCATCGCAGAACAGCTGCTTCAATTTTTGATAGCGGAGGGGGTTGGCGCACAAATTAGGACTTATTTTCTGGAAGTGCGTGAAAGTAATGCTGCGGCAATTTGTCTTTATGAAAAATTTGGTTTTCAAAAAATTGGCATCCGAAAAAATTTTTATGAAAAACCTGTTGAAAATGGAATTGTTATGTCTTTTTTGCAATAATTCCCACTATGATTTATACGGCCTGCTACAGTATAATAGTTGAAGAGAGTGACCCGATACAAGGTCTTTTTGAATGGTGGAGGATTCTGACTATGAGAAAAAACGAAAATACGAGAAAAATGGAAGTGACGTGTAACTGCTGCGGTAAGAATATACGTGTACAAAACGGGATTGTGATGGAAGGTGTTTTTTCCGTGCAGGCATTGTGGGGCTATTTTTCGGAGAAAGACGGAGAAGTACACAAGTTTGATATCTGTGAGGAATGTTATGAAAAGTGGATTCGTCAATTTAAAATTCCGATTGATATTGTAAGTAAAAACGAATTGTTATAAAATAGAGTAGAGAATAAATTTTAGGAGAGTCGGATGTTAGAACTTTGCCTGCTTGGAACAGGTGGAATGATGCCTCTGCCAAACAGGTGGCTGACTTCGCTGATGCTGAGATATAACGGAAGCAATATTTTGATAGACTGTGGAGAAGGTACGCAGGTTGCAATTAAAGAGAAGGGGTGGACGTTTAAGCCGATTGATGTTATCTGCATTACACATTTTCATGCAGACCATATCAGCGGTCTGCCAGGGCTGCTTTTGACGATGGGAAATGCGGAAAGGACCGAACCGCTGACTATAATAGGACCGAAGGGACTGGAACGTGTTGTTTCGGCACTTCGGGTAATTGCGCCGGAATTACCATTTAGCATACGATTTATTGAACTTTCGGAGTCTTTTCATGCCCTTGAGATGGAAAATTTTACCATAGAGGCATTTAAAGTCAATCATGCCGTTGCCTGTTATGGATATAGTATGGTTATCAGACGACAGGGGCGGTTTGATGTGGAACGGGCAAAGGAGCTGAATATACCGATAACATATTGGTCCCGTCTTCAAAAAGGGGAGACAATTGAAGACGGAGGCAGGGTATTGACGCCGGAACTGGTTTTGGGGAAAGAGAGAAAGGGGTTAAAGGTCACTTATTGTACTGATTCCCGTCCTACGAAAAGCATGGAAGAGGCGGCGCAGGGAGCTGATTTGTTTATCTGTGAAGGGATGTACGGCGAAGAGGACAAGGATGCGAAAGCACGTGAATATAAGCATATGACATTTCAGGAAGCAGCCGGGATTGCGGCAAAGGCACAGCCGTCGGAGCTATGGCTGACACATTACAGTCCGTCGCTCGTAAGACCGGATGATTATCTGGAACAGGCAAGGCATATTTTTGCAAGAACAAAGACTGCAAGGGACGGCTGGTGTAAAACGTTATTTTTTGAGGAGGAGTAAACAGAGTCGTTGCAGGAATAAAAGGAGGAATGGCTTACGAAAAAAATAAAAGAAAACTTAAAGAAAATTGTTGTAATTACCGTTTTAGTCGGCTTGGTTGTAGGCTATTATTTTTATCTTTCGAACAGGGTAATTGATACGGGTAATACGGATGCAGCCAATGAAGAAGTGGAAAAACTGATCTCAAGAAATCTTGAAGGCGATTATTATCCACAGCTTCAACGGGATGTGGTTACTTTTTATTCAAGAATTATGAAAGCATATTATTATACGGAGCTCACGGACGCGCAGATTGAAGCACTGGGGAAGCAGGCGCGCAATTTATTTGACGAAGAGCTTTTGATGAGAAATCCTGAGGATGAGTTCTATGAGAATTTAAAGAAAGACATTAAAGCATTTAAGAAAGCGAAACGTAAGATTTTGGATTATAAAGTTCAATCCTCAAGTGAAATTAAGACATTTACATTTCAGGACGAGACGTTTTCCATTGTCCGCGCAGCGTATTACATGAAGGAGGGCACTCCGTATACGACATATCAGGATTATGTTTTAAGAAAGGACGAAAACGGTCAATGGAAAATCCTGTTCTGGGAGTACGTTGAGCCGGTAAATTATGAAAAAGATTGATGAAGATATATTAATTCTTGCAATAGAAAGTTCCTGTGACGAGACAGCGGCTGCTGTTGTGAAAAACGGACGTTTTGTGTTGTCGAATATTATTTCGTCGCAGATTGACCTTCATACGCTTTATGGCGGCGTTGTTCCCGAGATAGCGTCCCGTAAACACATGGAGCAGATTAATCAGGTTGTCGAGCAGGCTTTGGAGCAGGCGCATGTTACGCTGGCGGACATTACTGCGGTTGCCGTTACATATGGTCCCGGGCTTGTAGGGGCTCTTCTTGTGGGTGTGGCGGAAGCAAAAGCCATCGCATATGCGGCAAAGAAACCACTGGTAGGCGTGCATCACATTGAAGGTCACATTTCGGCTAATTATATAGAGAATCTGGATTTGGAGCCCCCGTTTATCTGTCTTGTGGTATCGGGCGGGCATACGCATCTTGTCGTGGTTGAGGATTACGGCAGATATCGTATTCTCGGAAAAACGAGAGATGACGCGGCTGGAGAGGCATATGACAAGGTTGCGCGCGCAATCGGACTTGGGTATCCAGGCGGACCAAAGGTTGACAAACTGGCGAAGGAAGGCAATAAAGATGCAATTCTTTTTCCGAGAGCCCAGGTGGAAGGCGCGCCGTATGACTTTAGTTTCAGCGGCTTAAAATCAGCGGTTTTAAATTATATTAATGGTTGCGAAATGAAGGGAGAGGAGTTTAACAGGGCGGATTTAGCTGCATCTTTTCAGAACGCGGTGGTGGAGTCGCTGGTTTTCAGAACAATTGCGGCGGCAAAAGAAAATAAGATTGACAAAATTGCTATTGCGGGCGGCGTTGCGTCTAATTCCGCGCTGCGCGGGGCAATGGAGGAAGCGTGCAGTTTGAATCACTTTCATTTTTACAGACCGTCTCCTGTTTTTTGTACGGATAATGCGGCAATGATTGGAACAGCCGGATATTATGAGTATATCAACGGCGTCCGTCATGGACTGGATTTGAACGCGGTGCCGAATTTAAAGCTGGGAGAGCGGTAATAAGGAGGGCAGGATGTCAGAAAAGCATGTTGCCATTGTTCTTGCAGGTGGCAGGGGAAGCAGAATGCATATGGATGTTCCAAAACAATATATTGAAGTCAACGGGAAAATGCTGATTTGCCATACGCTGGATTGTTTTCAAAACAGTTTTATTGATGAGATTATAGTTGTTGCGGGGCAAGGCGACGAAGCATTTTTTTGGAAGAATATTGTGGAAAAATATGAATATACTAAGGTTACTCAAGTTGTTACCGGAGGCAGGGAGCGTTTTCATTCGGTATTTAACGGGTTGTGCGCCGTTTTGAATGCCGATTATGTTTATATTCATGACGGAGCAAGGTGTTGTGTGGGCGAAGCGTTATTGCTGAGAGGGCGTGACTGTGTGAGAGAACACGGAACTGCCGTTGCGGCGATGCCGGTTAAGGACACGATTAAAATAGTTTCCGAAGAAGGTATTGTAACGGCGACGCCTGACAGAAGCAAACTGTGGCAGATTCAGACGCCTCAAATCTTTCGGTTTGCGGATATCAAAGCTGCTTATGACAGGATGATGTTGAGTGAAGGGCGGGAGACGGTTACGGATGACGCCATGGTGATGGAGCAATACGGAAAATGTAATATTCGTGTATTTGAGGGTTCTTATGATAATATAAAGGTAACAACTCCTGAAGATTTGCAATTTATAAAAAATATTCT